>NZ_JBEZBW010000013.1:0-133976 GCF_040647305.1 Saccharothrix sp. NPDC042600
GAGGCGCGCGGCCGGCGAGGCGCGCGGTCGGCGAGGCGCGCGGCCGGCGAGGCGCGCGGCCGGCGAGGCGCGCGGTCGGCGAGGCGCGCGGTCGGCGGCCTCCGGCCCCCGCTCCAGGGTCTCACGGGCCACCGACAGATTGCGGCGGTGGCGGGAGGTGGGGCTGTGGGTGGGTTAGTGGCGCTTGAAGGGCTTGGGCAGTTTGAAGCCGCGGTCGGACATGACGTCGCGGAGGCGGTTGGGGTAGTCGGTGATGATGCCGTCCACGCCGTCGTCGATGAGCTTGTGCATGGTGGCCGGGTCGTTGATGGTCCAGGGCACGACCTTCAGACCGTGCGCGTGGGCCTCGTCCACCAGGGCCTTCGTCGTGAACGGCACGTAGTTCGGGTCGCCGACCTTGCCGTTCTGCGGGTTGCCGTGCACCGGGGACAGGGCGGTCGCGCCGAACGACTTGACCGCCTTCACCACGCTGCCGCCGAAGTCCGCCAGGTCCAGGCCGCCGGTCCACGGGGAGCCGGGACGCAGGAACTCCGGTTGGGTCAGCGCCACCAGCGGCAGGCCCGGTTCGGCCTTGCGCCACAGCATGAGCGTGCCCCAGTCGAACGACTGGATGGTCACGTTGCGGGAGAAGCCCGACTTGCGGATCTCGCGCCGGGTCACCTCGACGAACTGCTCGCGGGGCGCGGTCTCGTGGGGAGCGGCGGCTTCGACCTTCGTCTCGATGTTGAACTTCACCGTGAACGCCCGGTACTCGCGCGCCAGCGCGAAGACCTCCGCCAGGGTGGGCATCCGCGCGCCCGGCGACAGTTCCTGGTCCGGGTACTGCGACCACCGGCGCGACCCGCAGTCCAGCGTCCGGACCTGCGCGAACGTCAGGTCCTTCACGTACTTGCCCGCGTACGGGAACGCCGGGTCGCCGGGGAACGCCGGCGCCGTGTCGACGCACTTGTTCGGGTTGGTCCGACGGTCGTGCGTGACGACCTCGCGGCCGTCCTTGGTGATCTGGACGTCCAGTTCCAGCGTGGTGACGCCGAGTTCGAGCGCCTTCGCGAACGCCGCCAGGGTGCTCTCGACGGTCAGGCCGATCCCGCCGCGGTGCGCCTGCAGGTCGAACTTCCGGTGCCCGCCGGCGTTCGCCGACCCGGGGGCCGGCAAGAGGACCAGCAACGCCGAAACGACCGCCACCACGAGTGCCCGCATGCGACCACCGTGGCACGCCGCCGCCGCGCGACCCAAGGCCGTTCGGGCGAAGTGTGCTTGAACAGCCGGGAAAACCCGGTCAGGACCGCACGCCCCGCAGGAACGCCGCCCACCGCGCCGCCGGGAAGCTCAGCGGTGTGGCGGGGTTCTTCGAGTCCCGCACCCCCACGGACCCGCCCGCGCGCGCCACCTCCACGCAGTTGGCGTTGGTGGCCGCGGTGCTGCGGCTGCTCTTGCGCCACTCGCGCGAGTCCACAGTGGACACAGCCGGCACGGTGGACACCCCCTCACTCCGCCAGGATCCGCTGGACCAGGGCCACCGACTCGTCGAGCCCCAACGCCTGCGTGGTCAAGTGCTCGAACGCGACCCTGGCCTCGATGGTCAGCCCCTCGTCCTCGATGTGCACGGCCCCGAACGGGTGCTCCACGTACAGCACCGGCGGGTCGGTCGGGTCGGCGAAGGACAGCAGCGTGAACCCGCCGCCCATCGCGCCGTGCGCCCCGCCCTCGTGGGCCAGCACGCGGAACCCCACGTTCGGCAGTTCGGCCACCTCCAGCAGGTGCTCCAACTGCGCGCGCATGACCTCCCGACCGCCCGGCCCCTTGCGCAGGGCCGCCTCGTCCACGACCACCTCCAGCCGCAGCAGGTGGTCGGGGTCGGTGAGCCGCCGCTGCCGCTCCTGCCGGGCCCGGACGTCGCGCTCGTCCTGCTCCCGGTCGCCGGTGAACGGGCGCGCGGCGCACAACGCCCTCGTGTACTCGGCGGTCTGGAGCAGGCCCGGCACCAGCAGCAGCGACACGTCGCGAACCTCGGCGGCCTCGGTCTCGACGTCGATGTAGCCCTGGTCCTCGACCCCGAGCGCCGTCCACCACCCGCGTTCCCGGGCGCGCAGGGCCTCCAGCACGATGTCCGGGTCGTAGTGGTCGTAGAGGTCCATCATCGACTTCACCAGGTGCGGGTCGACCAGGGTCTCCCCCTTCTCGATCCGGTGGAGCGCGGACTTGGTCTTGAACAGGGCGGTGGCGGCGCCGTCGAGGGTCAGTCGGGCGTCGGCGCGCATGCGGGCCAGCTTGCGGCCTAGCCTGCGCCTGCGAAACGGTGGTTGCGTACTCACAACATCGAGTATGCCGGCGAGATCGTCCGAAAACTTCACCGCAACGGGTGTATTCGACCTGGTCAGCGAGCGGTGCAACAGAATCGCGGCGGGCCGCGTATTGGTGGTGCCGGGGTGTGTCACGACAGGAACGGGGTCGGTGTTGGACGAAGGGGCGTCCTTCGACGAGTTCGTCCACGAGCACCAGCAAGGGCTGGTCCGGTACGCGGCGCTGCTGTCGGGCAGCCGCGCCGAGGCCGAGGACCTGGTGCAGGACGTGCTGGTCCGGGTCTACCAGCGCTGGGGTTCGCTGGACGGCCCGGTCTACGCGTACGTCCGGCGGGCGGTCACCAACGAGTACCTGTCGTGGCGGCGGCGCTGGCACACGCGCAACGTCCGGCCGGCGGGCGACGACCTGCCCGACCGCGCCCACCACGACCCGCCCTACCGGGAGCGGGACGAGCGGCTGTGGCGGCTGCTCCAGGGGTTGCCGCGGCAGCAACGGGCGGCCGTCGTGCTGCGCTACTACGAGGACCTGGCCGACGCGGAGATCGCCGAGGTGCTCGGGTGCCGGCTGCCGACGGTCCGCGCGCACGTCAGCCGCGGCCTGTCGGCGCTGCGGTCGGCACTGCCGGAACACGCGTGGAGGGGCCATGACTGACACCGAGGACGAGCTGCGCCGCATGCTCGCCGCCCGCGCCGGCCGGGTCCGCTCGACCCTCACCGGCCCGGCCATCCGCGCCCGCGCCGCCGCCCGCCCGCGCGCCCCGCGCCGGTTCGCGCCGCTGGTCACCGGGGTGGCCGTGGTGCTCGCGGTGGTCGTGGCGAGCCTGCTGCTGGTGCCCGGCCCGCGCGGGGAGGACCGGCCGGCGACGAGCGTGCCCGCCGGCGACCCGCGCCCGACGGTCACCACGACCACCGAGCCGCCGACCACCGAGTCGCCGACCACGACGTCCCGCCCCACGACCACCACGCCGGCCACGACCACCACGCCCGCCACGACGACGTTCCGCCCCACGACGACCTGGCCCGGCTACCCGACGATCACCACGACGCGGTGAGGTGCAACGGATCCGGGCCGGGACGCATGGAGATCACGTGGGCAGGAGGGCCCACCAGCACGAGGAGGACTCCATGCGCTTCACCTTCCGCTCCCGCCGGACCGCGGTCGCGACCGCGCTGGCGCTGGGCGTGGTGGCCGCCGGTGGCGTGACCTGGACGGCGCTCGCCTCGGGGTCGGCGGACGGGGGCGTGGTCGGCACCACGACCCGGCCGACGACCACCACCACGAGCCCGACGACCACCACCACGAGCCCGGCGTCCACGCCGCTCCCGCCGACCGTCACCACCAGCCCGCCGCTCACCACGACCCGACCGGGCGAGCCGACGACGCACTGGCCGACCACCACCCCACGCCCGACCACCACGACCGAGCTGCCGACCACCACGACCCGGCTACCGACCACCACGACCCAGTGGCCGACCACCACGACGCAACGGCCGACCACGACGACGCACTTGCCGACCACGACGACCCGCTGACCGGAAGGGCCGGCCGCGCGGGTCCGCGGGCCGGCCCCACCGGCGGGTTCGGGAAGACCTAGCGGGGCGAACCGTGCGAGCGGACGGCCCGCAGCTCGGGGGCGGGCGCGTCGCGCAGCTCCACCACCCGCATCCGGCGCAACGTCGAGGGCGCGACCGGCAGCAGCAACGTCGTGATCCGCCGCACCAGCAGCATGGTCAGCACCACCACGGCCGTGGCCAGCAGGTCCGAGACCGCGTGGAACAACACCCCGTCGGCCAGCGCCTGCACGCTCGACCGGAACGACCACGCCACCGTGAACACCGCCCACAGCCCGGCCGCCACCCACAGCCCCCACCACCAGCGCACCAGCCGGGACGGCGACGGCCGCGCCGACGCGGGCAGCCGCAGGGCGGCATGCTCCAGCTCCGCCGCGACGGACCCGGCCATCACCAGGTTCACCCCCGGCACCAGCACGCCGACCAGGACCTCGGTGTCCGACCGGGACGGCGCGTAGCCGGCGGCCGACGCGGCGGCGGCACGCGCTCGGCGCAGCCACAGGAGGGTGAACACCACCCCGCCCACGACCATGATCAACGCCAGGATCGACGCGGACCGCAGCATCGCGTCCGACACGTCGACGGTGGTCGGCGACAACGCCCCGTACCGGCTCTGCAGCAGCAGCACGTACCGCCAGACCTCGCTGCCCGCCGCCCACAGCAGGGTCAGCGCGGCCAGCCCGAGCACGTGGAACGCCGTGCGCGCCAGCCGCTGGACCTGCTCGACCGAGTCGACCTCGGCGGCGTCCCCGGCCACCGACGTCGGCCAGCGCCACGCCAGCAGCGGGAAACCCCACCGGGGCGGCACCGGGTAGGACGGCGGACCGGCGTACGGGCGGGGCGGCGGGGCCAGCCGACGGTGCGGGTAGGCGCCGGCCGGCGGGCTCGCCACCCAGTCCACGCGCATCGGCTGGAACGCCACGTCAGATGACCTCCGGCTCCGCGCCGGCCCTCTCGCTCACCAGCGGACGGCCCTCGGTGGCCCACACCTGCATGCCGCCGTCGACGTTGGTGGCGTCCCAGCCGTTGGCGTTGAGGTACTGGGTCACGCGCGCCGACCGGCCACCCGCGCGGCACACGACCAGCAGCTCCGCCTCGGGGAGCTCCTCCAGCCGGCCCGCCAGCTCGCTCATCGGGATGTGCAGCGCGCCGGGGGCGTGGCCGGCCTCCCACTCGTCGGCCTCGCGCACGTCGAGCAGGACCTTGCCGGCCGGCAGCTCGGCCGGCACCGACGACACATCAACGCTCGGGATCACGGCCACCATGCTGCCATGCGAGGGGGTAAACAGGGGATAAGCGCCGAAGGGCCGCCCCCGCGCGTGGCGGAGGCGGCCCCGGGCCGGTCGTCGATCAGTGCGAGATGGCCTTCTCCGCACCCACACCGGTGAGCGCGCGGACCTCCATCTCGGCGTACTTCGCCTTGTCGTCCTCCTTGGACAGCACGGTGCCGAGCCAGCCGAGGAAGAACGCCACCGGGATCGACACGATGCCCGGGTTGGACAGCGGGAACACGTCGAAGTCGGCGGTCGGGAACATCGCCTTGGCGTTGCCGGACACCGCCGGCGACAGCACGATCAGCGTGATCGTCACCGCGAGGCCGCCGTAGATGCTCCACAGCGCGCCGGAGGTGTTGAACCGCTTCCAGAACAGCGAGTACAGGATGGTCGGCAGGTTCGCCGACGCCGCCACCGCGAAGGCCAGCGCCACCAGGAACGCGATGTTCTGGCCGTTGGCCGCGATGCCGCCGAGGATCGACACGATGCCGATGACGATGGCGGTGATGCGGGCGACCTTGACCTCGTTCGCCTTGTCCTCGGCCTCGCCCTTCTTGATGATGTTGGCGTAGATGTCGTGCGCGAACGACGCCGACGCGGTGATCGTCAGACCGGCGACCACGGCGAGGATCGTCGCGAACGCCACCGCCGCGATCAGGCCCAGCAGCAGCGGGCCGCCGAGCGCCTCGGCCAGCAGCGGGGCCGCCGAGTTCGCGCCGCCGGGCGCGCCGGCGATCTTGTCCGGGCCCACCAGCGCCGCGGCGCCGTAGCCCAGGACCAGCGTGAACAGGTAGAACAGGCCGATCAGCCAGATCGCCCAGACCACCGAGCGGCGGGCCTCCTTGGCCGTGGGCACGGTGTAGAAGCGCATCAGGATGTGCGGCAGGCCGGCGGTGCCCAGCACCAGCGCCAGCGCCAGGGACAGGAAGTCCAGCTGGGACGTGGCGGTCTTGCCGTACTGCAGGCCCGGGCCGAGCAGCTTCTCGCCGGCCTTGGGCGCGTTGTCGACGGCCGCGCCGAGCAGGCCGGACAGGTTGAGCCCGTACTTGCCGAGCACCCAGAGCGTCATGACGCCCGCGCCGACGATCAGCAGGACGGCCTTGATGATCTGCACCCAGGTGGTGCCCTTCATGCCGCCGATCAGCACGTAGGCGATCATCAACGCGCCGACCACGGCGATCACGAGCGCCTGGCCGCCCTTGCCGGTGATGCCCAGCAGCAGCGCGACCAGACCGCCCGCGCCGGCCATCTGCGCCAGCAGGTAGAAGAAGGACACGGCCATGGTGGACGTGGCCGCCGCGGCGCGCACCGGGCGCTGGCGCATCCGGAAGCTCAGGACGTCGCCCATCGTGTACTTGCCGGTGTTGCGCAGCAGTTCGGCGACCAGCAGCAGCGCGACCAGCCAGGCGACGAGGAACCCGATGGAGTACAGGAACCCGTCGTAGCCGTTGACCGCGATGGCGCCCGCGATGCCGAGGAACGACGCGGCGGACAGGTAGTCGCCCGCGATCGCGATGCCGTTCTGGGGACCGGTGAACGCGCGGCCGGCGGCGAGGTAGTCCGCGGCGGTCTTGGTGTTGCGGCTCGCGCGGATCACCACGAACAGCGTGGCGACCACGAAGATGCCGAAGATGCCGATGTTGAGCAGGGCGTTGTTGTTGTTCACGCCTGACCCCCTTCGAGCTCCTCGCGGATCGCTTCCGCACGGGGGTCGAGGTTCTTGTTGGCGTGCCGCACGTAGAGCGTGGTGATCGCGAACGTGGACACGAACTGGAGCAGGCCCAGGATGAGGCCGACGTTGATGTTGCCGACCACCTTCTGCGACATGAAGCCGTGCGCGTAGTCGGCGAGGAGGACGTAGAGCAGGTACCAGGCCAGGAACAGGCCGGCCATGGGGAACACGAAGGAGCGCAACCTGCGGCGCAACTCCTTGAAGTCCGGGCTTTCCTGCACTGCGACCCAGTCGTGGGTCGCCCCAGCGGGGGTGGCGCCCCCTGAAGCGTTTTCAGTGGTGCTCACGTTCCCCTCCTCGCACTTGTCGGCGGTGTGAACGGCACGTAACCCCTCCTGGTGCGTTCCTGATACGCGCAGCACCGTAGGGAGACGTGGCTCACGCCTGAAAGACCCCGGACGTGGACTTGCGCTCAACAGTCGAGTGATGCGATGAGCGGTAGGAATGCTGAGACGAAGTGCCGTTGGGGTGACGGACCTCACCGATAACCGGATCGGTGGTTCCAACTTCACCCGATCGAGACCTTTTCGGACCTCTGAGTGATCAAAGCGCAGGTCCGAACGGGGTCGCGCGCACACGACAGAGGACGCCGCCGGCTTCTCGGGACCATCCGGAACCCGGCGCTCACCCCCTCCCTGGTGGCGAAGAACACACCGCCACGACCGACCGCCACGGGTGCGGCCGGACCCGTGGCGCTCGTGACCACAGGTCGCGCCCGCGCTACGGACACAATGCCATCCGGCCCAACCGATCTGCGAATTTTTTCCACCACGGCCCGCTAGGATGCGGATTTGTGCTGGACGACCTGGACCGCGCGCTGGTGCACGCGTTGCACGTCAACGGCCGCGCCCCGTTCAACTGGATCGGCGCGGTGCTGGGCGTGTCCACGCAGACCGTGATCCGCCGCTACCGCCGGCTGCGCGCGGAGGCGGGGCTGCGGGTCGTCGGCCGGACCGACCCCGCACGCACCGGCGGGAACCGGTGGCTGACCCGCCTGACCGCCGGTCCCGCGACCACCCGGGACATCGCCGAGTCGCTCGCCCGGCGCGACGACACGTCGTGGGTCAAGCTCGCCTCCGGCGGCACCGAGATCTTCGCCGTCGTCACCGGCGACTCCCTGCCGCTCCAGGACCTCCCGCACGCGGCGGGCATCACGGCGGTGTCCGCGCACCTGGTGCTCAACACCTACCTGGGCGGCCCGACGGCGTGGCACGGCCGGGCCCGCGCCCTCACCCCGGAGCAGGTCGCGGCGCTCTCGCCCCCGCGCACCGAGGCCGAGGGCCGCCCGCTCGCCGACACCGACGCGCCCCTGCTCGCCGCGCTCGCGGAGGACGGCCGCACCGGGCAGGCGGCGCTCGCCGAGGCCACCGGGTGGTCGCCGGTCACCGTCGCGCGGCGGCTCAACGCGCTCCAGGCCGCGGGCGCGGTCTTCTTCGACGTGCGGGTGGACGAGCGGCTGTTCGAGCCGAGCACGCACGCGCTGCTGTGGATGTCCGTAGCGCCCGCGCACCTCGACGCCGTGGCCCGGACCCTCGCCGGGCACGGGGAACTGGCCTTCGTCGGGGCGACCACCGGCCCGACCAACCTGTGTGCGCTGGCCCTGTGCCCGACCCCGGCCGCCCTGCACCGCTACCTGACCGAACGGCTCGGGGCGCTGGAGCACGTCCAGGGCATCGAGACCTCGCCCGTGCTGCGGACGGTCAAAGCACTCGATTGAGTGACGTCACCCCGCGGCCGTTCCCTCGTTGATCCGTGCGCCGGGATGAACGGTTTCATCACCCATGAATCGTCCATAGGGGTTCATTGTCCCGCAAAACCCGGCCCGGAAATTCTTTTTTCACTCCATCGTGTAATAGCCGAAACGATGCCTGTGCGCTTTTCGATGAACGGGCATCCCGTCGGACTGAGCCACCCCGGAGTGACTCCTGAAAGACCAGCACCGAGCCGCGTTCGACGTGCTCGCCGACACCCTCGCGCGGTGCCGCGCGCAGCACGTGTCCGGCACCCTTCACCTGGTCGGTGACCTGGGCGGACGGTGCCACCTGCGGCAGGGGGCGGTGATCGCCGCGGACAGCCCGGGAGCGCCGGGCGCGGACGCGCTGCTCATGCGGTCCGGGCGGGTCGCCGAAACCGATTGGACCGCCGCGCTGCGCGCCGCCGCGAACCGCGGGTCGCACCGCGCGGAACTCGTCGCGCGCGGGTGCACCACGTTTTCGGAACTGAATGTCACCGCTTTGATGGTCGCCCACGACAGCACGTTCGCGGCGGTCGTCGGCGGCATCGGGAAATGCGTGCTCGACCCGCGCGAAACGGACGTGGCGCTGCCGGTGGACCGCGGGATCGACCCGGACGTGCTGCTCGCCGAGACCCACCGCCGGCTGGTCGCGCTCGCCGCGCTGCGCGTGCCGGTCACCCCGCACCGCGACCGCCTGGCCCGGCTCGGCCCGCCGGAGGACGCCCACCCCGGGCGGCGGGCGATCCTCGCCGAGGCGACCGGCCGGCGCACCGCCCGCGACATCGCCTTCCTGGTGGGGCGCGGCGTGTACGCGGTCACCGTGGACGTGTCGCGGCTGATCGCCGAGGGCCTGCTGGAGATCGTCCCCGCGCACCGGCAGATGACCGGCCCACCACCACGCGGCCCCGGCGCCCGAACCCCGTCGCGGTCCACAAAGGACACCGTGACCGCCACCCCGCTCGCCCCCGACGCCGCGCCGACCGTCCCGAACACCGCCGCGGTCGCCCCGCCGTCCGACCTGCCGCGCCGGAACGCGCCGGCTCCCCGACCACCGGTCTGGCAGGCGTTGCCCCGCCTGCTCGGCCGCCGGAAGAACCCGCCCACCCCCTGAGAAAGGACCAGCAGTGGACTACGACGCGCTGACCGCGGAGCTGTGCTCGTTGCGGGAGCGGGTGTCCGGGGTGACCGACACCCTCGTGGCGGCCATCGACGGACTGCTCATCGCGGCCGACACCGCGCCGACGCTCGACCCCGAGGGCGTGTCCGCGCTCGCCGCCGCCGACCTCGGCCTCGCCCGCCGCACCACCGCCGCGATCGGCCAGGGCACGTTCCGGCAGACCGTCGTGCACAGCAGCGGCGGCTACATGGCCGTCTACGCCGTGGGCCCGATGGCGCTGATGGTCGTGCTCGGCGACGAAGGCCTCGACATCCACCGGCTGCACCTGGAGTCCCAGCCGGTGATCGAACGCATCGACTCCCTCCTGTCCACCCTCTGACCCGGGAGGAACACCGAAGTGAACGCGATGGCGAAAGGCCAACGGCACCTGTCCGACCACGTCGGGGCGGTGGTGAAGCGCCTGCGCCAGGAGGTGCCCTCCTGCGTCGCCTCCGGCGCCGTGGACATGGCCACCGGCATGCTCCTGGCCTACGAGACCACCGACAGCCACCCGTCGGAGGTGCTGGACCTGCTCGCGGGCGCGACCCTCGACCTGTTCCAGGGCCGCACGGTGACCATGATCGAGGACATCTTCAAGGAGCGCCGCGGCGTCAGCACCGCCGAGCACTACTTCCAGGAGATCCTGGTCAACAGCACCAACCTGACCCACCTGTTCATCCGCAACAACGAGGAGGACGACGTGGTCGCCGTCGTCGTCTGCCCCAAGTCGGTGAACATCGGCATGTTGTTCGCCTCCGCCCGCCGCGTGATCCGCGAGCACGGCGGCTTCTGACCGGCGTCCGCCTCCCCGCCGCACCGCGCCCGGCGGGGAGGCGCCGCCCTCAGCCGCGAGGCTGGGCGCCGTCCCGGGAGTCCTCGCCCGTCCCGAAGCGCTGCACGTCGCGGTCGCGCATGAAGCCCAACGGGTCCGGGGCGTGCAGGCGCAGCAGGATCTGGTTCACGTCGTCCGGCCGCCGCCGGCCGGTCAGCTTGCTGATCATCACCATGGTCAGGAACGCCACCGGCACGGTCACCAGCGCCGGCTGCAGCGACAGCGCCGGCGTCGACCAGCCCGACAGGGTGCACACCACGTTCACCGCGAGCGCGACCAGCACCAGCCCGCCGCCGACCAGCATGCCCGCCATCGCGCCCACCCACGTCAGGCCGCGCCACCAGATGCCCAGCAGCAGCAACGGGCAGAACGTCGACGCCGCCAAGGCGAACGACATCGCCACCGTCAGCGACGCGTCCCCGCGCGGCAGCAGCAGGGCCAGGCCGATCGCCACCGCGCCGGTCAGCACCGTCGCCCACCGGAAGTCGCGCACCTTGCCCGGCAGGATGTCCGTGGACACCACCCCCGCGACGCTCACCACGAGCCCCGACGAGGTGGACAGGAACGCCGCGAACGCGCCCGCCGCCACGACCGCGCCGAGCACCTGCCCCAGCAGGTTCGGCTGCATCGTGCCGGGCAGCAGCAGCACCGCCGCGTCGGTCTTGCCGGTCACCAGCAGCTCCGGCAGGTACTGGCGGGAGATCACGCCCAGCACCGTGGGGAACAGGTAGAACAGCCCCAGCAGGTACATCACGTGCAGCGCCGTGCGGCGGGCGGCCTTGCCGTCGGGGTTGGTGTAGAAGCGGACCAGGACGTGCGGCAGGCCCATCGTGCCCAGGAAGGTCGCCAGGATCAGCGAGTACGTCTCGAACAGCCCGCCCAGCCCGCCGGTCTGGGGGCGCAGCCACTGCTCGTTGCCGGTCGGCGCGCCCTCCACCACCGGGACCGGCGAGCCCCGCTCGAAGCGCAGTTCGGTGTTCTTGCCGATGGTGTAGGTGCCGACGTCCCAGTACGCGCGGCCGTCGGCGGGCGCGCCGTTGACCGTGCCGCGCGCCGTCAGCTCCATCGGCTCCACGACCCGGACCCGCACCGGCTCGGCGGTGGTCACCTCGACCGACTCGTGGAACCGCAGCACCCCGCCCTCGTCCACGCCCTGCGCCCCGTTGCCCGGCGCCGCCAGGAACACGGTGAACAGCACGAACGTCGGCGCGGCGATGGCGAACAGCTTGCCCCAGTACTGGAAGGCCTGCACCAGCGTGATCGCGCGCATCCCGCCGCCGAGGACGTTCACCGCGACGATCACGGTCACCGCCACCGCGCCCAGCCACGTCGGCAGGCCGGTGATCGTGTTCAGCGTCAGCCCCGCGGACTGCAACTGCGGCACCAGGTACAGCACGCCGATGCAGATCACGAAGAACGTGCAGAAGCGCCGCAGGTTCGCCGAACCCAGCCGCGCCTCGGCGAAGTCCGGCAGCGTGTAGGCGCCCGACCGGCGCAGCGGCGCGGCGACGAACAGCATCATCGCCAGGTAGCCCGCGGTGAAGCCGATCGGGTACCACAGCGCGTCGATGCCGTCCTTGAGCACCAGCCCGGCGACGCCCAGGAACGACGCGGCGGACAGGTACTCGCCGGAGATCGCGGCGGCGTTGCGGGTGGCCGGGATGGCGCGGCGGGCCACCAGGAAGTCCGGTGTCGTGTTGGCGCGGCGGGAACCCACGTAGCCCAGCAGGAAGGTCAGCGCCGCGACGACGACCACCAGCCCGAGGCTCCACAGGTTCCCGGTCACCGGTCCACCGAGCTGACGAAGTCGTGTTCGTGGCTCTCGGCCAGTCTTCGGTACGCGTACCCCACCGCGTACAGCAGCGGGAACGGCAGCAGGCCCAGCAGCACCCACGGCAGCCGCACGCCCAGCAGCTCGACCTCGGCGATGGCGGGCACGAGGTAGAACAGCACCGGCAGCGACGCCAGCAGCAGCAACGTGCCGCCGCCGAGCAGGAACGCCGTCTTGAGTTGCTGCTTGATCAGGTCGCGGATCAGCTTCTCACCGACGCTGGTCTGCTCCTCCAGCTCGATGATCGTGCGCAGCACCCGGCCGCGACCGCGCGGATCGGCGAGCACGACCCGCCGGCGGCGGTTCTTGCGCGCCGACACCGCCAACCAGGCGTCCCGCTCCCCTGGCTGCGGTTGGTCCGGCTGGCCCGGCGGCCCGGAGTGCCTGCTCATCCCCAACTGCTCTTGGGGGGTCGCACGATCCGTTCCTTCAGCTCACGGGTGTGCCGCCGGCTGACCGGCAGCTCCTTCGCGGACTCGCCCGAGCCGATCACCACCGCGTAGCCGTTGGACGTCATCCGCAGCTCGGTCACCAGCGGCAGCGCCACCAGGAACGACCGGTGGATGCGGACGAACCCCGCGTTCTCCCAGCGTTCCTCCAACTGGGCCAACGGGATGCGCACGAGGTGGCTCTGGCCGTCGTTGGTGTGCAGGCGCGCGTAGTCGCCCTGCGCTTCGACGTACCGGACGGTGGCTCGGGGCACGAGCTTGATGGTGCCACCCAGCTCGACCGGGATGACCTCTTCGTCGGCGGGTTCCTGCGGCGCGGGTTCCGGCTGGGCGGCCGGGGTCGCCGACACGCGGTCCACCACGCGCGAGATCGCCTTGTTGATGCGGTCCTCGTTGATCGGCTTGGTGACGAAGTCCAGCGCGCCGACCTCGAAGGCCACCACGGCCTCCGAGTGCTCCACGCCGGTCACGAAGACCAGCGCGGGCGGCGCGCGGAACGCGCCCAGCACCCGGGCGAGGTCGGTGCCCGACAACCCCGGCATGTTGATGTCGGCGAACACCGCGTCGACCGGTGGGCGGCCCGCGCGGGTGCGGTCCATCACCTCGACGTCGTAGTCACCCCGGAGGATGCGCAGGGCCTCGGCCGCGTCGAAGGCGGTGAGCACGCGGCGGATGTGCGGGCTGCTCTCAAGCAGGTACTTGATCTCGCTCAGACCGGGCGCCTCGTCGTCCACCGCCAGAACGAGGAGGCCGGCGTTGTCCTGGGTACTCACTGTGCCGCGCATCTTGCCCAGTCGCGCGGGGTCGTGTCTACGCGGGGTCGCGCGACACGACCCCTCAATGACCTGGGTGAACGTTCACAAGCCGAATCGCGACCAGCGCGCGCGCTCTTCCAGCGCCGCCAGGCCCTCCAGCAGGAAGTCCCCCGATCGGGTGGCGCTGCCGGCGAGTCCGAGGCGCGCGAGGAGGGGGCGGCGGGGCTCGGCGACCGACACGTCGGCGTCCGGGTAGCGCTTGGCGACGACGCCGCGGAGGGTGCCGACGCCGTCCACGAGCCCCAGTTCGGCGGCCTTGGCGCCGGTCCACACCTCGCCGGAGAACAGGTCGGCGTCCGCGCTCAGCTTGGCTCCACGGCGTTCCTTGACCCACTCGACGAACTGGCCGTGCAGGTCGGTGTGCAGCCCGCGCAGCCACTCGACGTCCTCGGGCTTCTCCGGCTTGAACGGGTCGAGCCGCACCTTGTGCTCGCCGGCGGTGTAGACGCGCCGCTCGACGCCGTGGCGCTCCAGCAGGCCGTTGAGGCCGAACCCGGCGCTCACCACGCCGATCGAGCCGACCAGGGACGTCCCGTGCGCGTAGATCTCGTCGGCCGCGCACGCCAGCCAGTACCCGCCGGAAGCGGCCACGTCCTCGCAGAACGCCAGCACCGGCACGCGCTTCTTCGCGGCCAGCTCCCGGATGCGCTCGGCGACCAGCGCGGACTGCGTGGGCGCGCCGCCGGGCGAGTTGACCAGCAGCGCGACCGCGACCAGCCGGTCGTGGTCGAAGGCCCGGGTGAGGGCGCTCTCGACGTTCTGGATGTTGATCGTGTTGCGCGCCATCGGCGTCGGCGTCGGCGTGATGACGCCGTGCAGGCGCACCGCGGCCACCACGGGGCCGCGGTCGGCCCGGTCGGCGACGATCTTCGGCAGGCGGGCAGCGATCTTGTCCGTCACGCTCATGCCTTCGACCTTACGTGTGCCCACGATCCGGGGTGGTGCGGCTAACATCGGTCGGTGACGTTCAACCCGATCCGGTGGCTGGAGCGGTACGTCGAGTGGTGGGACGAGCGCGGCAGGCGCAACGCCGACGGCCCGACACCCATGCACATCTACTGGATGTGGATCATCTGGTCGGTCGTCGCCGTGATGGTCTTCGCCTCGCTGTCCCTGGCCGCCGCCTGACGCCGGTCCGCCGCCCGGGGCCGGTCAGGCCCGGACGACGGGTTGCTCGGCGGTCTCGTCCAGCCTGGGCGGGACCAGGGGCAGGTTGGTCCGGACGCCCGGCGAGTACTTGGGGACCTTGAGGATGATCTTCATGCCGGCGTCCGGGGCGGTCTCCACGACCAGGGCGTAGGCGTCGCCGAAGACGGCCCGCATCCGGTGGTTGATGTTGCCCAGGCCCACGTGCGCGCCGGTCTGGTGGGCGTCCTTGAGGTCCTCGAACAGCCGGTCCGGGTCCATGCCGACGCCGTCGTCCTCCACCGAGATCAGCGCTTCCGCGCCGTTGTCCTCGGCGATGATCGTCAGCAGCCCGCCGCCCGGCTTCTTCGCCAGGCCGTGCCGCACGGCGTTCTCCACCAGGGGTTGCAGCACCAGGAACGGCATCACGACCTGGAGCACCTCGGGCGCGATCTTCAGCCGCACGTTCAGCCGGGGGCCGTACCGCGCCTGCTCGATGGTCAGGTAGCGGTGGATGTTGGTCAGCTCGTCGGCCAGGGTCGTGAAGAAGCCGTCCGTGCGGAACGAGTAGCGGGTGAACTCGGCGAACTCCTGCAGCAACTCCCGCGCGTGCGCGGGGTCGGTGCGGATCAACGACGAGATGGTGTTCAGGGCGTTGTAGACGAAGTGCGGCGAGATCTGCGCCCGCAGCGCCTTGACCTCGGCCTGCGCCAGGGCCTGCCGGGACTTCTGCAGGACTTCCAACTCCAGTTGCGTGGACACGAAACGCGCTGTCTCCTCGGCCATCCGGATCTGGCGCTTGTTCGCCACACCGCTGACGACGATCAGTGTGCCCGCCACGTCGTTCTCCACGATCAGGGGAACGACCACGGCCGAGTGAAGGGTGCACGGACCCGGCAGTTCGCAGTCCAGCTTGCGGTGCTCGACGTGCTCCTTGCGCACCTCGCCGATCGCGCGCTCGATGAAGGGCCGCAGGAACTCGTAGTGGTCGTTGGCGCCGCCGTCCCAGGACAGCAGGGTGCCCTCGTGGTCGGTGATGCCCACCGCCACGCACCGCAGCATCTCGCGCAGGTGCGGGGTGGCCTTGTCGGCGGCTTCCTGCGTCAGACCCTCGCGGAGGTCGGCGGACGCCTTGGACATGCGGTGCAGCATGTCCATCACGGCGTCCTCGACGGAGGTGCTCACCCTGCGGGCGCGGCACAGCATCACGAAGAGGCCCAGGACGGCCAGGGTCGCGATGACACCGAGGACCGCGCGCTCGGTCAGGAGGTCACGCACGGCGTCCATGCTGTTCCGTGTTGTGCCCTCTCGGCAAGGGGGCGTCCACCGGATCGGGTAGACATCGGATGAATATCGGGTCACAGTGGTCGGCGTGCACAAGGTCGCCCTGTTCGCCACCTGCCTGACGGACACGCTGTACCCGGCCACGGCCCGCGCGACCGTGCGGCTGCTCGAACGCCTCGGGTGCGCCGTGGACTTCCCGCTCGACCAGACGTGCTGCGGTCAGATGCACTTCAACACCGGCTACCGCGCGCACGCCGTTGACCTCGCGGTTCGGTTCGCCTCGGTGTTCTCCGGGCAGGACGCGGTGGTGGTGCCCTCCGGGTCGTGCGCGGGGATGGTGCGGCACGTCCAGCCGGGCCTGGGGGCGGCCCCGCCGCCCACCTACGAGCTGTCCGAGTTCCTGGTCGACGTGCTGGGCGTGACGGACGTGGGTGCATACTTCCCCCATCGGGTGACCTACCATCCGACGTGTCACTCTCTGCGCATGCTGGGTGTGGGCGCGAAGCCGCTCGCGCTGCTGCGGGAGGTTCGGGGTCTCGAACTCGTGGAGCTGCCGCAGGCCGAGTCGTGCTGCGGTTTCGGCGGCACGTTCGCGCTGAAGAACGCCGACACGTCCACCGCCATGCTCGCCGACAAGATGCGGTGCGTGCTCGACACCGGCGCGGAAGTGCTGACAGCCGGTGACAACTCGTGTCTCATGCACATCGGCGGCGGCCTGTCCCGGCTGCGCACCGGCGTCCGCCCGGTCCACCTGGCGGAGATCCTCGCGAGCACGGAGGAGGAGCCTTGGGCACCCGCAACCCGGTGACCTGGCTGGGCAGCCCGACGTTCCCGGAGGCGGCCCGCACCGCCCTCGCCGACACCCAGCTGCGGCGCAACCTCCGCAACGCCACCACGACCATCCGCGGCCGGCGGCTGGACGCCGTCGGCGAACTGCCCGACTGGGAGCAGTTGCGCCGCGCCGGCGAGGCGATCAAGGACGACGTGCTGCACCACCTGGACCGCTACCTGGAGCGGCTGGAGGAGTCGGTCACCGCGCGCGGCGGGGTCGTGCACTGGGCGCGGGACGCCGCCGAGGCCAACGCGATCGTGCGCGACCTGGTCGGCGACGCGCGCGAGGTGGTCAAGGTGAAGTCCATGGCCACGCAGGAGATCGGGCTCAACGAGGCGTTGGCCGAGGCCGGGACCACCGCCGTGGAGACCGACCTGGCGGAGCTGATCGTGCAGCTCGGCGACGACCGCCCGTCGCACATCCTGGTGCCCGCGATCCACCGCAACCGCAGCGAGATCCGGGAGATCTTCCGCGCCGCCGGGCTCGACCCGTCCTCCGACGACCCGCGCGTGCTCGCCGAGGCCGCCCGCGCCCACCTGCGCCGCAAGTTCCTGTCCTGCGAGGTGGCGATCTCCGGGGCCAACTTCGCCGTCGCCGACACGGGTTCGGTGGTGGTGCTGGAGTCCGAGGGCAACGGGCGGATGTGCCTGACGCTGCCGCGCCGGCTGATCACCGTGATGGGCCTGGAGAAGGTCGTGCCGACGTGGCGGGACCTGGAGGTCTTCCTGCAGCTGCTGCCCCGCTCGTCCACGGCGGAGCGGATGAACCCCTACACCTCGGTGTGGACCGGCGTGACGCCCGGCGACGGGCCGGAGGAGTTCCACCTGGTGCTGCTGGACAACGGCCGCACCGCGACCCTCGCGGACCCGGTCGGGCGGCAGGCGCTGCGGTGCATCCGGTGCTCGGCGTGCCTGAACGTGTGCCCGGTCTACGAGCGCACCGGCGGCCGGTCCTACGGGTCGGTCTACCCCGGCCCGATCGGCGCGATCCTGACGCCGCAACTGGTCGACGACCCGCACGACGAGCAGGCCGCGTCGCTGCCGTTCGCGTCCTCGTTGTGCGGCGCGT
Source organism: Saccharothrix sp. NPDC042600 (assembly GCF_040647305.1). Classification (NCBI taxonomy): domain Bacteria; kingdom Bacillati; phylum Actinomycetota; class Actinomycetes; order Pseudonocardiales; family Pseudonocardiaceae; genus Saccharothrix; species Saccharothrix sp. NPDC042600. Next base: position 18,009 of record NZ_JBEZBW010000013.1, read on the forward strand.
GCTTCGAGGTGTGCCCGGTGCGCATCGACATCCCGTCCGTGCTGACGCACCTGCGGGCGGAGGCCGTCGAGGCGAAGGGGCGCAGCGCGGAGTCGGTGGCGATGGCCGCCGCCGCGTGGGTGTTCGCGTCGGCGTCGCGGTACGAGAAGGCGCAGAAGCTGGGGTCCCTGGCGGGGTTGTTCGCCCGCGACGGCCGCGTGTCGTGGCTGCCGGGGCCGGGCGCGGCGTGGACGTCGTCGCGGGACGCCCCGGTGCCGGCCCGTGAGCCGTTCCGCGAGTGGTGGAGGAAGAACCGTGGCCGGTAGTCGTGCGGAGATCCTGGGACGGGTGCGGGCCGCGTTGCGCGACAGGCCCGCGACGCCGCCGGTGGTCCGTGATTACGTCCGCACCGGCGAGGCGTCCGTGGAACTGCTCGCGGAACGCATCGCGCACTACCGCGCGACAGTGCACGTCGTGACCGAACAGGAAGTGCTGCCGCTGCTGGCGAAGCTGTTGGCGGGCAAGCGGATCATCGTGCCCGAGGGTCTGCCGTGGGACGTGCCGGGCATGACGGTCCTGCGCGACCCGCTCACCGTGGAGGAGTTGGACGCGGCGGACGGCGTGCTGACGGGGTGCGCGGTGGCCATCGCGCAAACCGGCACCATCGTCCTGGACGGCGGCCCGGGCCAGGGCAGACGCGCACTGACCCTGCTCCCCGACCACCACGTGTGCGTGGTCCGGGCGACCCAGATCGCCGGCACGGTCCCGGAAGCCCTGGACCGCCTGGACCCGGTCCGCCCGCTGACCTTCATCAGCGGCCCGTCGGCGACCAGCGACATCGAACTGGACCGCGTCGAGGGCGTCCACGGCCCCCGCCGCCTGGAGGTCGTGGTCGTCACTTGAGCAGGCGCGACAACCGTCGGTCGGCGAGGGGTTTGCCGCCGGTCTGGCAGGTCGGGCAGTACTGGAACGCGCGGTCGGCGAAGGAGACCTCGCGGACCGTGTCACCGCACACCGGGCACGGCAGGCCGGTTCGCGCGTGCACCCGCAGGCCCGAGCGCTTCTCGCCCTTCAGCCGGGCCGCCGACTGGCCGACCGAGCGGGCCACGGCGTCGGTGAGCACGTCCACCATCGCGACGTGCAGGCGGTCCAGGGACTCGGCGTTCAGCTTGCCCGCCGTCGCGTAGGGCGACAGCTTCGCCGTGTGCATGATCTCGTCGGAGTAGGCGTTGCCGATGCCGGCCATGAGCGTCTGGTCGGTCAACGCGGTCTTCAGGCGCTCGGTGCGGCCCTTGAACAGCTCCTCCAGCCGTTCCCGGGACACCGACAGCGCGTCCGGACCCAGCCGCGCGACGCCCGGCACGTCCGTCGGGTCGGCCACGATCCACGCCGCCAGGCCCTTCTTGGTGCCCGCCTCGGTCAGGTCGAACCCCGGGCCCTCCCCCGGCGGACCCAGGTGGACGCGCAGCGCCAACGGTCCCTTGCCCGGCTTCGGGGGGGCCGCCGACAGGGTGTCCGACCAGCGCAGCCAGCCCGCTCGGGCCAGGTGGACGACCAGGTGCAGGCCGTCGCAGTCCAGGTCCAGGTGCTTGCCGTGCCGGCCCACGCCGGTCACGGTGCGGCCCTGCAACTCCGTCCACGGCGGGCTGAACGTCTTCAGGACCTGCAACGACGCCACGTCCAGGCGGTGGACGACGCGCCCCACGGCGTGCTCGCGCAGGTGCTCGGCCAACGCCTCGACCTCGGGTAGTTCCGGCACCCGACCAGTGTCACCCGGGATCGGCGATCAGTCGACCGGTTGCAGCGGGCCGTCCAGGTCGGGCAGCGAGTACATCTCGATCTTGCGCGCCACGTTCGCCATCTCGTTGCGCACGGTCAGGTAGCCCCGCACGGTGCCCACCCAGCGCTCCGGCGGCAGCTCGTCGGTCTTCTTCGACTCCGCCGCCACCAGCCACGGCCGGCGCACCGCCCAGCGGGCCGGGAAGAACAGGAACAGCAGCACCAGCGCGAAGATCAGCCAGCCGGGCACGACGACCTGCTCGGGCGTCCACGCGACCAGGACCACGGCCATGACGATGACGATCGCGAGCATGAGCACGCCCGGCCCCTGGCCGCCGCTGACGTCGTGCTCGAAGTCGGCGTCCTTCGCCGGGTTGCGCCACTCGATCTGGCTGCGCACCGTCCACATCCGGCCGTCCGCACCGCGCACCAGCCGCGTCATCACCGTCTCCTCGCGAGCGCCTGCCTGAACGATCTCAACGCTACCGGCAAACCCCTGCATCCAGTGGGTGAACCGGGCGGTCGCGGTTCGTGGTCAGGTGGCCTTGAGGCTCGGCGAGGTGGGTACCAGCGTCACCGTGGTGGGTGTCACCGTCGGCGTGGACGAGGTGGTGCTGACGAACGCCGTCCGCGTCGGCTCGGCGGTGGTCGTGGTGGTCTCCGCCGGCTCGCTGGGCGGGTCCTGGAACAGCCGGATGTCGCTGGACGTCGTGGGCGCGCCGGTCGGCAGCGGTACGGCCAGGACCTGCTCGGACGTGGTGGTCGCCGGCGGGAGCGCGACGGTCTCGGTCACCACGCCGGTCATCGTCCGGGTGTGGTCGACCCGGTGGACCCGGGGGGCGGACGGCGACGGCGCGCTGGTCGGCGCGCCGGTCACCGTCGCGGCGGTCGAGCACAGGGCCAGCACGTTCTCGCCGTCGGCGCCGTTGGGGCCGGGCTCGACCAGCGCCGGGCCGGGACCGCCGGTGAACGCGCCCGCCAGCGCCCCGAACAGGCCCACGGCGGCGGCCGACGCGGCGGCGGCCAGCACCAGCTTCACGCGTCCGGTGAGCCACGCCGCCTTGCCCAGCAGGACCGGCGCGACCAGGGCGGTCGCCGCGACCGGCACCGCGATCGAGGCCGCGTGCGCCCGCAGCGACGAGCACACCTCGGTCAGCTCGGCGTGCAGGGCGTTGCAGGAGGAGCAGGTCTGGAGGTGCTTGCGGATGCGCCGCTGCTCGGCGCCCTGCACCCCGCCCGCGGTGTACGTGCCCAGCTTGGACAGCACCGAGCTGCACGCGCGCGGCCCGGAGTCCTCGGCCAGGTGCGCCTGGAGGTAGGCGGCGCGCAGCCCCTCCCGGGCCCGGCGGGCCAGCGCGGCCATCGCGTTCGGGCTCAGACCGAAGCTCGGGGCGACCGCGGCCGGCCGCGCGCCCTCCACCTCGACCTGCCACAGGACGCTGCGCCACCGCTCGGGCAGGCTGGTGAACGCGCGCGAGATCAGCGTGTGCTCGGCGCGCGCGGCGGTCGCGTCGGGGAACGGCTCGACCCGGCGGGACAGCTCCTCGTCCTCCACCGGCACGTCCCGGCGGCGCCCGCTCCACTCCCACGCCACCCGGCGCGCGACGGTCAGCAGGTAGGTCCGCACGTGGTCGGTCGGTCCGGTGCCGCGGCGGATCGCCTGCAGCACCCGGAAGAACGCCTCGGCGGTCAGGTCGTCGGCCTCGGCGTGTTCACGGACGTGCCGGAGGGCGAACCGACGAACGGCGTCGGCGTGCCGGCTGAACAACTCCCCGAAGGCCGCGTCGTCGCCCGCCCTGACCCTGGCGAGCAGTTCCCGGTCGAAATCGGCATCTCCGGCCATCCCGCCCGGCACCTCCCGCCCACCGCAGTCGTACCCGGTCAAGATGCCACAGCTGGATCGAACCGCCCCGAAGCGATAGCGACCCGATACCGAAGACCAGCCGACCGGCGTGGGCCGTTCGGAGCAACGCGACCCGCCGGGCACCGGATCGCGGTCGGTGACGACCCGGTCACGGGAAGGCGTCAGCTGGCTGCGGAACCCGCCCCGCGCGCGGCGGCGGCGAGTAGTCTCCTGCCGCGTGGTCGATTGGCGCGCAAGGGCTTCCGCCCTCCTCCCCGAGCTGGGCGCCGTCATCGAGCGCGAGTCCTGGTCGTGCCACGTGTTCCTGTCGGAGCTGTGGCAGCTCGCCCTGGAGGCGCACCGGGACGACGACCGGGACACGTTGACCCGGGTGTACGGGTTCGCGCACTGGTGCTTCCAGCAGGAGCAGTTCCTGTCCAACGCGTCGGTGGTCAGCTTCTACGAGCACGTGTTCGACGAGTGGGAGCTGCGGCACCTGGTCGCGCCGTGGCTGCCGGGCGAGGTCGTGGACCGGGTCCGGCCGCTGTGGGAGTGGCGGTGGCCGGCGGAGCGGTTGTCCGAGGTCGACCGGCTGTTGGAGGAGGTCCGACCCCCCGGTCGAAACGCGGTTTGAGGCTCCTGTATAGTTCTTCGTGTCAGGCGGATGTAGCGCAGTTGGTAGCGCATCACCTTGCCAAGGTGAGGGTCGCGAGTTCGAGTCTCGTCATCCGCTCGCTGGAGAAGGCGGTCACCCACGGGTGGTCGCCTTCTTCCTTTTCCCCTCCCGCGACGGCGCGCGGGAGCGGCCGGTCACCGATAGGTTGGCCGGGTCCACCGCTTCCGCTTCGGATGGAGTCGCAGCATGCCCAGCACGCGCAAGGCGAGCACCCACTGGGAGGGCAACCTCCTCCAGGGCAACGGCACCGTGGCGCTGGAGTCGTCGGGCCTCGGCTCGTACGCGGTGTCGTGGCCGGCCCGGACCGAGCAGGACGCCGACGGCCGGACCAGCCCCGAGGAGCTGATCGCCGCCGCGCACTCGTCGTGCTTCTCGATGGCGTTCTCGCACGCGCTGGACCAGGCCGGCACGCCGCCCACCCGGCTCGACACGACCGCCGAGGTCACCTTCCAGCCGGGCAAGGGCATCACCGGCGTCCACCTGACCGTGCGGGGCGAGGTGCCGGGACTGGACCAGGACCAGTTCGCCGCGGCGGCCGAGGACGCCAAGAAGAACTGCCCGGTGAGCCAGGCGCTCGCGGGCACGACGATCACCCTTTCGGCCGAGCTGGCCTGAGGCGTTCGCCGGTACCGGGTCGCTACCACGCGTACCGACCCGGTACCAACTCATGCGAACGATTTGACCCGGTTGAGTGAGGCCGGTAGTCAAGGTCAATGCTCACCGCTGCGGGTGGCCCGGCGCGACTCGCCGTCGGGGCCTTGATCGGCGTCGTGATGGCCGCCCTCTTCGCGAACGGCACCACCGACGACCCGCTGCCGCCCTCGGGCCTGCCCGCGGACGGAGCGGACATCGTCGTGGTCACCGGCGCCTCGCAGCCCGGCCGCACCACCACGACCACCGCCGCCACCACGCGGACGTCGTCGAGCGGCACGTCGTCCAGCACGACCACCTCGACGACGTCCACGACGACCACCACCGAGTCGTCCACCACGACCACCGCGGCCCCGACGACCACCACGACGAAGCCGCCGACGACGACGAGACCGCCGACCACGTCCCGGACCACGACCACCACGACGACGAAGCCGTGCGGGTTGATCTTCTGCTGATCCGCCCTGCCGCTCACGCAGCGTGGTTTGGCAGGATCGCCGCGTGACGTTCAGCCAGGATCCCCTCCAGTCCCAGCCAGGCAACGACGCACCGACCCTCCGCATCAGCCCCGTCACCACCACCCCGCCCCCCGCGAAGCAGCTACCCACCCCGCCGCAGTCGAAGAAGAGCACCCTGCGCCGCCTCGCGCGGCGGATCGTCGGTCCGACGATCCTGACCAAGAAGTGACCCCCGGGGCGGCGTCATCCCCCGGCGCCGCCCCTCCGCCCGCCCTCGGTGCGTCCGCAAGGTGGGACCGCGATGGCCCGCCGTAGGCGAGAATCCCTGCGATCACACTTCCGGGGCTCGCGGAGGACCACCCGATGGAATGGCAAGACGCTCTGCGTCGCCTCGACCAGGACCTGGCGGCGGGTCGGATCGGCCGACCCGAGCACACGAAGCGCCGCGACGAGATCCTCGCCGCGGCGGCGGGTCCCCGCCCGCACAGCCGCCTGGGCACCAGCCCGCTGGACACCGAGGCGACGCAGGTGATCCGACCGGTCCCGGCGCCGTACCCGTCGATGGCCCCGCCGGTCGACGGGCACGTCGTGTTCGCGACCGCGAGGAAGCGCAAGGGCCGCTGGACCGGCCTCCTGCTGATCGCGCTGCTCGGCGTGACCGCGGCTGGCGTCTGGTGGTTCGTCGGCCGCGACAGCGGCACCGCCGGCGCGGCCGCGACCACCACCGTGACCACCACCACTGGCACCACCACGGCCGCCACACCCGCCGCCGCGGGCCTCCCGGCGCTGCCGGGCGCCGCGACCGTGCCCGACCGGACCATGACCGTCGACGAGGCCGTCGCCGCGAAGCTGCTCTCGCTGACCGAGTCGGACGTGTTGCGCGCCGGCGGGGTGGACGAGGTCCGCTACGCGGCGTCCACCGCCGGCAAGACGTCCTACGCGGTCGTCGTCGCGCGCACGAGCGGTCCCGACCAGGCGCGGAAGGTCGCCGCGGGGCTGGCCCGGCACCTCAAGAACTCCGGCTACGCCGAGACGCCCGAAGGCCACCTGCGCAAGGCCGAGCCGACCACGGTGGTGCGCGGCGTCTACACGTCGGGCGACCACGTCGTCCGCGTCGGCGTCGCCGAAGCCACGCCCGACGCGGACCTCACCGCACCGGTCACGGACGTGCTGGGGACGGTTCGGCGGGCTTTTCCACCGGACTAGGAGCGGGCGGCTCGGGCGCGCGGCGCTTCAGGAGGAACCGGCGCAGCTTCATCCCGGGGCTCTCGACGACGTGCCAGGACAACAGACCCAGCACCAGGGCGACCGGCACCGAGATCAGCGCGACCGTCCACTTGGAGTCCGCGCCCAGGGCCACGACGGTCTGCTCGGTCGGGAAGCCGTAGAGGTAGACGCCGTAGCTCGACATCGTCAGCCAGGACGGCAGCCACAACCGCTGCGGCAGCAGGGTTCCGATCGCCAGCACGACGTAGGGCACCGTCACCAGGCGGGTGACCTCCGTCATCGCCGAGGCGTGCATCACGTACTCGACGCCGACGCACACCAGCACGCCGAACCAGCTGTAGCGGATCTTGTCCCGGTACAGGTAGGCGAGCATCCCGACGCAGTAGACGGCGAGGTACTGCACCAGCGGCACCGTCGGCACCATCAGCAGCACCTTGGGCAGCACGAGCTGCCGGGTCAGCAACCGCTGGAACACCACGGCCAGCGCGAACGCGGCCACCAGCACGATCCACCGCCGCCGCACCGCGCCCAACAGGCCGAACACCGCGATCAACGCGTAGCCGAGCACCTCGACCGGCAGGCTCCACAGCGAACCGTTGACGGCGTTGGGGTACGGGTTGTCGGCGAACACCCCGGGCAGCACGTACTGCTGCGGGAACACCTGGGCGTTGCGGGTGATGTAGCTCCACGTGGCCGGGTGGTCGAAGTACGCGCCGGTGGTCAGCGTCGTCAGCACCGGGCCGAGCACGAGCGCGCTCAAGCACAGCACGACGATCAACCCGGGCATGATCCGCAGCGCGCGTTTCACCGCGAAGCGCCACAGGTGCGGATCGCGTTCCCAACTGCGGATCACCAGGAAGCCGCTCATCGCCATGAACGCGGAGACCGTGACCGCGCCCAGATCGACACCGAACCGAGCCGGCAGGATGCTCCCACCGCTCTTGGTCAGCGGCGCCGCGTGATCGATGATGACGAAGAACGCGGCGAACAGGCGGACGGTCCCGAAACCGTCGGAGGCCCGCTTGCGGCCGTTCGGCGCAGCACTCGCCCGGCGTCGAAGCCCGAAGCCGACCACTTTGCCTCCTCACGCCGACGGAGGGCCGGCGGACCGTAGGATAAGCCCACCGCAAAGCCGTCGGAGCGTGTTCCGCCGCGTGCGTGACAGGTGTGGGTGTCAAGGGAGGACAGCGGTGACCTGGCAGGTACAGCTCCAGCAGCTCGACGCGGCGCTCGCCGCGGGCAAGGTCACCCCGGACGAGTACAGACGGCAGCGCGACGAGCTGCTGTACCAGGCGCAGAGCGGCGGGAACCCACAGCCCGCGGCCCAGACCGGCCCCCCGTCCGACCCGTTCCCGGCGCCGTTCAAGTGGTCGGCGCAGCAACCGCCCGTGGCGCAGCCCGAGGCCGCGCAGAACCAGGGTCAGACCGCGGACTCCACGCAGTTCATCAAGCCGGTGACCCCGCCGCAGGGTGAGGCGGATCGCACCCAGGTCGTGCCGGGCGGCGCGCGGGTCGAACCCGATCGCACCCAGGTGGTGCGGCCCGCGCAGCAGGGCCAGTGGCCGCAGCAGCAACCGCAGCAACAGCAGGCCGGTCAGGGCTGGCCGGGCCAGCCGGACCAGGGCGGCTACCCGGCGACGCCGTGGGGCGAGGGCGACTTCGGCAGCGGTGCCGGGTGGAACAGCGGCGGCTTCGGCGTCCAGGGCCCCGAGGTGTTCGAGGACGTCAAGTCGGGCAAGGGCAAGATCTTCGCGATCGTCGGCGTCGTGGTCGTGCTGGCCGCCGCCGCGGTGTTGTACTTCACGGTCTTCAACAAGGGCGACGACCCGAAGCCCACCGAGACCACGACGGCCGCGCCGGCCCCGACGACGACCACCAAGAAGAAGCCGGACCCGTTCGGCACGCTGATCGTGCCCGAGGGCCGCACGTCCGGTCCGAAGACCTACAACGCCGACCAGTTGGCCACCGCCAAGCCGCTGCCCACCCCGGACCTGGTGGTGCTCAAGCAGGGCGGCGTGACCGAGGCCCGGTCGGTGGTGGTCGTGGAGAACGAGATCACCAGCAGCCTGTGGGGGTTCAAGACCGCGGACCCGGCCACGTTGCTGACCGCGATCGAGACCGACCAGAAGCGCTTCGGCTTCGCCGAGGACCCGACGGCCAAGCAGGGCAACGTCAGCGTCTACAAGTCGGTGCAGACCAGCAGCGCCAAGACGATCACCGTGTTCCGGGCGCACTACGCGACCGCGAACGAGGTCATCCGGATCGAGGTGTTCGCCCAGGACGAGGCGGCCGCGAAGGCCCGGTTCGACCAGGTCCTCAAGGAGCAGTTGGAGCACGAGGCGCCCAAGTGACCGACAGCACCGACAACGCCCCCACGACGCTGCGCGTGGCCGTCGTCCTGTACCGCAACGACCTGGGCACCGTGTGGCGGTGCGTCCGCGCGCTGAACCGGGCGGTCGGGGTGGCGCTGGACACACCGGGCCTGAAGCTGTCCTCGGTGTCGCTGGCGCTCGGCGACTGCTCGGACCGGGCGGTGCTCAGCGAACGGGAACTGGGCGAGATCCAGGAGAACCTGGACCCGCGGATCAAGGTGGACTACACGTTCTTCGCCGCCAACCTCGGGCACAGCGCGGGCTGCAACGCGTTGGCCGAGGGCGCGGCGGAGGACGTGCTGCTGCTGCTCAACCCGGACACCTACGTCGCCCCCACGCTGGTGGTCCACCTGCTCGAAGCGCTGCGCGACCCGACGGTGGCGGCGGTGGACGGGCGCCAGATCCCGTGCGAGCACCCCAAGCACTACGACGAGCACCGCGGTGACCAGAGCTGGGCGAGCGGCGCGTGCCTCGCCGTCCGGACGGCCGTCTACCACGAGGTCGGCGGGTTCGACGCCGAGTGGTTCCCGTCCTACGTCAACGACGTGGACCTGAGCTGGCGCATCCGACTGCGCGGCCACCGGGTGGTGCACGAGCCGAAGGCCGTGCTGTTCCACGACAAGCGCCTGGACGAGCAGGCCCGCGTGCGGACGACGGCGATCGAGCCGTACGCCGGCATCCTCGGCCGGCTGGTGCTGGCGACCCGGTACGGCCGCGAGGACGTCGTGAAGGAGACGATCGACGTCATGCGGGTCCACGGCAGCGAGGAGCAGCGGCGGGCGGTGGCCGAGTTCGAGCAGCTCCGCGCCGCCGGGAAGCTGCCCGAGGTCGTGCCGAACGCCTCGGACGTGGCCGAGTTCATCGACGGCGAGTACGGCAGGCGTCGGTTCTGACGCCCTTCTGGGGGGTTACCAGCACGTGGGCAACTACGACTTCCACTACAACGAGGCCGGGCCGTACGGCGCCGTGGTCCGGCTGCTGTCCGACGCCGAGCTGGGCGGCCGGGTGGTCCTCGACCTCGGGTGCGGCGTGGGCGCGGTGGCCGAACCGCTGCGCGAGCGCGGTGCCGAGTACGTGGGCGTGGACGTCGACGAGGAGTCGGTCGCCAAGCTCGCCGCGCGCGGGTTCGAGGCGCACGTGGTGGACCTCGCGCGGCCCGACTTGCGGGAGGCCCTGGAGGCCGTCCTGGCGGGCCGGCCGCTGGGCGCGGTGCTGGGCTTGGACGTCTTGGAGCACGTGGTCGAGCCGAAGGCCGTCGTCGAGGCGCTGGCCGAGCTGTCCGCGGCGCACCAGGACGTGGAACTCGTGGTGAGCGTGCCGAACGTGGGGCACGTCGACCTGGCCCGGCAGCTGCTCATGGGCCGGTGGGAGATGACCGAGTCGGGCTTGCTGGACCGCACGCACGTGCGGTTCTTCACCGAGCGGACGCTGACCCGGATGATGACCGGCGCGGGCTGGTACGAAGCGGCGCGGGAGGACTTCCGGCTGGGGCGGTCCGACCAGAACATCGCCGGGCACCCGCTGTTCGAGACCAAGGCGAACCTGGGCGGGTTGCTGGACCGGGTGCGGTTCGGGGTGGACGATTTCGGCACGGTGAACCAATTCGTGCGCCGCTACCACCGGGGCGTGCGGCGCCGGACCGAGGAGCCCGTCCCCGCGCAGCCGTTCGTGAGCATCGTGGTGCGCACCCGCGGCGTCCGCACGCACACGCTGGTGGACGTGCTGTGCTGCCTCGGCGCGCAGACCGACCTGGACTTCGAGGTCCTGCTGGTCGTGCACGACTCCACCAAGGCCGAGGGGGTGCGCCGCCTGGTCGACACGTTCGAGGGCAACGTGACGCACCGGGTCCGGGTGATCCCCTGCGACGGCGGCACCCGCAGCCGGCCGGCGAACGTCGGCCTGCGCGCCGCCACCGGTGAGTACGTCGTGTTCCTGGACGACGACGACCTGGTCACGGCGGACTGGGTGGAGAACATCAAGGCGGGTGCGACGGCCGCGCCGGGCACGGTGGTGCGCTGGTGGGCCGCCGAGCAGCGCCGGTCGTGGGCCGACGAGTCCGCGGTGGCCACGCACGCGGCGACCGGTCCGCTGACGCCGCAGTACACCACCGCCTTCGACCTGGTGCGGCACCTGCGGCAGAACGAGACGCCGTTCCACTGCTTCGCGGTGCCGCGGGTGCTGGTGGAGTTGGGCCTCGCCTTCGACGAGACGCTGACCGTGTGCGAGGACTGGGGGTTCCTGCTGCACGCCGCGTCGATCTGCGGCGTGCACGACACCAACGCGGTGACCAGCATCTACAGCAAGTGGACCGAGAAGTCGTCGTCGCACGAGGTGGTGGCGGACGAATGGCTCGCGATGCGGTCGTTGGTGCAGGTCAAGTTGGACGCCCACCCGTTGCTGCTGCCGCCGGGTTCGGTGCGGGTGCTGGACGGCGTGCAGGAGCGGGTCGAGATCGCCGAGCAGCGCGTCGCGGCGCTGGAGGCGGAGCTGGCGGCGACCCGTGAGGCGTCCGACAACGCCCACCGCGCGCTGTACGAGCTGCGCGCCTCCACGTCGTGGAAGGTCAGCGCGCCGGTGCGGATGGCGGGCGCGGCGGCGCGGAAGCTGCGCAAGCGCCAGTGACTAGCGGCGCGGCTTCTTGGCCAGCTCGGTCTTGATCGCGTCGATCGTGGTCCTGGACAACACCGGGTTGATGCCCGACACCAGGCTGCGCTCGGCGGCCTCGACCACGACGATGTCGTGCTCGGCGAGCATCCGGGCGACCCCCGTCGGGTCGGTGCCCGCGGTGTCGCTGTGCACGACGGTCAGGTCCGCGAAGCCGCCGCTGAGGTACTGGGTGGCGAACAGCGTGAACGAGTCGGCGACCATGCCGACCTCGCGCGCGACGACACCGCGCCCGCCCGCGCCGGTGAGCCGCAGCGGGTCCCGGAACGCCTTGTCGATCGCCCTGCTCTGCACGGTCACGCCGTCGGGTGCGAGGTCGTAGGTCTGGAGCGGGAAGTTCGCGGACTGGCCGAGCAGCGGCGGCAGGTCGCCGGCGCGCTGGACCACGGCGGCGGGGGTCGCCTTCCAGGCGGCGGTGACGCCCGGCTGCACGGCCTCGGCGAGCGCGCGGGTCATGACCAGTCCGCCCTCGTGCGTCCAGTGGGTGTCCACGCGGGAGTAGACGGGCGTGCCGCGCCGTTCGCCGGCGGTGGTCAGGGCGGGCCGGAGGTCGAGCGCCCCGCCTTCCCCCACGACCCGCCGCCAGAACTCGTCGCGGGCGTCCTTGGCGCACGTCTTGCCGACGTACTCCGCCGGCATGTTCTCCGGCACCATCGTGGACTTGTCGGGCGCGACGACGAACACCAGCTTGCGGCCCGAGGACTCGACGGCCGACCGCAGGTCCTTCACGGCGTTGACGACGTCGTCCATCGGCCGTTCCGGCAGGCACGCGCCGAGCACGTCGTAGCCGAGGTAGAGCCAGCCGTCGCGGCCCTCGATGACCTTGGGGAACCCGCTGGCGCGCAGCTTGTCCCGGTCGATGTCGCCGGGACCGGGCTGGGCGGGCGGCTGCACCGGACCGGTGTCGCGGCGGCCGGGGAACTGCGGCGGCTCCCCGAACACCCCGCGGCTCACGCCGTCGACGGCGCGCACGGCGGCGTCGCGCAGCGGGAGGTTGTCGTTGGCCCACCCCTCCATGCCGGTGAAGAAGCCCCAGCCGTCGGTGATCGACGGGAAGGCGCGCAGCGGCCGGTTCTCGAACTCCGGTGGCCGCACGCCGACCACGAAGAGCAGCAGTGGCACCGCGAAGAACACGGTGGCGACCACCTTGGCGACCCGTTGGCGGTCGCTGTGGCGTGGGCGGTAGCCGACGTGCTCGCGCGGCAGCATCGACTCCGGGACGGGCGGGAGGCCGGTGGTCGATGTCGTGCGCGGCCCACTGGTCATGGTGCTCCAGCCTACGGGCCCGTCGGGTGCGGTGAGGCGCGATCCGGTGAGGTCAGGCCAGGCCGGCCTTGCGGGCCTCCACCTCGATGTCGTTGTCGACCATCATCGCGACCAGCTGGTCGAAGTCGACCTCGGGCTTCCAGCCGAGCTTCTCGTGCGCCTTGGTGGCGTCGCCGACCAGGAGGTCGACCTCGGCCGGGCGGAAGAAGCGCGGGTCCTGGGTGACGTGCTTCTCCCAGTCCTCGATGCCGGCGTGGGTGAAGGCGGCGGCCACGAAGTCGCGGACGCGGTGGGTCTTGCCGGTGGCGATGACGAAGTCGTCGGGCTCGTCCTGCTGGAGCATCTGCCACATGGCCTGCACGTAGTCGCCGGCGAAGCCCCAGTCGCGGCGCGGCTCCAGGTCGCCCAGGGCCAGCGTCTCCTGCAGGCCCAGCTTGATGCGCGCGACCGCGTTGGTGATCTTGCGGGTCACGAACTCCAGGCCGCGGCGCGGGGACTCGTGGTTGAACAGGATGCCGGAGCAGGCGTAGAGGCCGTAGCTGTCCCGGTAGTTGACGGTGATGTCGTGGCCGAAGACCTTGGCCACGCCGTAGGGCGAGCGCGGGTAGAACGGGGTGGTCTCGCGCTGCGGGGTCTCGCGGACCTTGCCGAACATCTCCGAGCTGGACGCCTGGTAGAAGCGGATCGGGTTGTTCTGGCTGCCGCCCGCCATGCGGATGGCCTCCAGCATCCGCAGCACGCCCAGGCCGGTGACGTTCGCGGTCAGCTCGGCCTGCTTGAAGCTCAGCGCCACGAACGAGATGGCCGCGAGGTTGTAGACCTCGTCGGGCTGGGTCTGCTCCAGCGCGGCGACCAGGCTCGGGAGGTCCTGCAGGTCGCCGGAGACCAGTTCGACGAACGGCAGTTCCTGTCCGATGAGTTCGGCCCGGGGGTTGTTCTGCCCCTTGACCAGGCCGAACACCTCGTAGCCCTTGCTGTTGAGCAGCTCGGCGAGATACCTGCCGTCTTGACCGGTGATACCGGTGATCAATGCACGCGCCACCGCGCAAGGATGCCACGGGGGACCGGCCCGCCGACCCGCGCCCCCTCACCCGATGCGGCGGATTCTCCGAGGTAGGGGTTCGATCATGGTCGCCGGGGGCAACCCCCGCGCCATGCGCGGCGTCTGCAGAGGTGACCCCGAACCACCCGATCCACGCGGAGACAGACCATGTGGTTGGCTGTGAGCCTGGTCACTTTGGGAGCGGTCGCATTTTCGGTGCGAACCGTTCGGGTGCTGCGGTCCGTATCGAAAACCGACCGGAGTCACCCGCCCATTGGGACAACAACGTCCACCTAGGCCCTATGGCGGATTGTGCGAATGCCGTACGATCTTTTCCGGGTCACAAGACCTGTGCCTGCTAGGGGACCTCACAACAGAGGTAGGTGCGTCATGGATCTCGCACTGAGCAAGGTGATCGAGCTGCGCGAGAGCGGTTTCCAGTTCCTCCACCTCCGGGACGAGGACGGGCAGCTCGACCGCATCATGGCGTTCAAGCAGCGCAGAGGGTTCATCGACTCGATCCTCTTCTGGTCCGAGACCGAGGCCCGCGCGGGTCGTCTACCTGCGGTTCGGGACTCCACGCGGGCCGCCCAGGCGGTCTGGATCTACGAGGGTCCGCTCGTGGAGGCGGTCGACCGGCTGCTCGACCTGCCGGAGCCGGGTACGCGGAACGCGCCGACGCTGATGAAGCGGACGGCGTCCGACCTGGCCGTCGTGACGACGCTCCCGTTCAAGCTGAAGTTGCCCCCGGGCGCCATCGCCTAGGCGCGCGCAACAGTTGCGCAGCCCCGCGTGGAGATCGCGGGGCTCTTCGCCGTGGTGACACTCCGTACATTTCTCGGCACTTCCGCTTGCTTTCCGTGACGAGAATATGCACCCTTTCCTGCGCGCACGACAATGTTGCGACCAAAACGACCAATACTCCGGGTTACGAAGGGGATAACAATTCCTCATACCATCCGGTTATGCCCTGCGCGGTGTCACCAAACCGGATTCGTAGGCGAGCACGACGAGTTGCGCCCGGTCCCGCGCGCCCAGTTTCACCATCACCCGGGAGACGTGGGTGCGCGCCGTCGCCGGGCTGATGACCAGGTGATCGGCGATCTCCTCGTTGGACAGCCCGCCCGCGACCAGGGCCAGCACCTCCCGCTCCCGGGCGGTCAGCTCGCGCAGGGCGGCCGGGTCGGGGCGGCGGTGCTCGGGCCGCGCCGCGAACTCCTCGATCAGCCGCCTGGTCACGCTCGGGGCCAGCAGGGCGTCACCCTGCGCGACGACGCGGAGGGCGTGCAGCAGCTCGACGGGGTCGGTGTCCTTGAGCAGGAAGCCCGAGGCGCCGGCCTTGAGCGCCTCGAAGACGTACTCGTCCACGTTGAACGTGGTGAGCACGAGGACCTTGACCTCCGGCAGCTCCGCCTTGACCCGGCGGGTGGCGGCCAGGCCGTCCACGCCGGGCATCCGGATGTCCATCACCACCACGTCCGGGCGGTGCTCATGCGCGAGGCGGACCGCCTCCGCCCCGTCGCCCGCCTCGCCGACCACCTCGAACCCGTCCTCGGTGTCCAGCAGCAGCCGGAACCCCGCCCGCACCAGCACCTGGTCGTCCGCCAGCAGCACCCTGACCACGTCCGCCCTCCCACGGCAGCACCGCACGCACCTCGAACCCGCCCTCCGGGTGGGGACCGGCCTCGAACCGGCCGCCCAGCGCCGCCACCCGCTCCCGCATGCCGCGCAGCCCGGTGCCCGCGCCCTGCCGGCCGCCCGCCGCGCCCGACCCGTCGTCGCGCACGGACAGGGTCAGCGCGTCCTCGGTCCGCGTGAACTCGATCGTGACGGCCGTGGCGTCGGGCGCGTAGCGCAGCGCGTTGGTCAGCGACTCCTGGACCACGCGGTAGGCGGCGGCGTCGACCGGCGCGGGCAGCTCGCCCGGCTCGCCGACCACGCGCGCCCCGGGCACCGGCCCGACCAGCTCGTCGAGCCTGCTCAGCGACGGGACGGGCGCGGTCCCCTCGCCGGTGCGCAGGACGCCGAGGGTCGCGCGGAGGTCCTCCAGCGCGTGGCCGGACGCCTCCTTGATCGCCTTCAACGCCTTCACGGCCTCCTCGGGCCGCCGGTCGGCGACGTGCGCCGCGACCCCGGCCTGGACGTTGATCATGGCGAGGCTGTGCGCGACCACGTCGTGCACCTCGCGCGCGATGCGCAGCCGCTCCTCCTCCACCTGCCGGTCCCGCCGCTCGGCGGTGCGCAGCCGACGCAGGGACAGCAGCGCGATCGCCGGCGCGACGATCAGCGGACCCCAGTGCCCGGTGACGTAGTACAGCCACGTGGACGCGCCGGTCACGGCGACGACCGCGATCGGGAACCGGCGACGCAGGAGCAGCGGGACGAACGTCGCCGCGAACCAGACCCACGCCAGCCATGCCACGAGCCGACGGTACGGGAGGAGGACCGGTCGGGACATCGGTCGACGGGCGGTCCTCCGGCCTACGTCAGCGGACGTACGCGCCACCGGGACGGGTGAAGAATTCCACTCGCCGGAGTTAGCGAGCTTGAACCGGACACCCGAACTACGAAACTTTCCGGCCCATGAACCTCAGGAAGACCATCTCGGGGGCCGCTGTCGCCCTCGGCAGCACCGCCGTCATGCTCGGCCTGGGCGGCACCGCGCACGCATCCGGTGTGGACCTCCAGAGCGACCCGACCTTGGACACCGAGCTGGGCAAGGTCGGCGGCGTCGGCAAGCTCGCCAGCGTGGACACCGACGACCCGCACGGCCGGTTCCAGCTCGTCAACCAGCAGCGACCGGACGTCAAGGCCGTGATCACGGACCTCGACGCGCAGCAGGTCGGCACGATGCTGGGCTACGGCAAGCAGGACCAAACGTCGCACATCGACACCGGTCTGGGCATCTGACGCCCCACTGAGCCGGAACGGTCCCGGCCCCCTCCCCCTCGGGTCGGGGCCGTTCCAACCCCGTCCCCACCGCACCCCGCCCGCGTCAGCGGCCGACCGCGTAACCCTGGTTGCCGCGCGGGTTGGCGGCGGCCCGCAGGAAGCCGTCGCGGGCGTCCCGGGCGACGGCCGACATGCGGCCCAGCGTCCACCCGCCCGCCTCGACCACCTTGTGGCCGCGCGCGCTCAGCTCCGCCAAAGCCGCGGTGCCCAGCCTGGTCTCCGCGACCAGCTCGCCCGGCGTCCAGCCCCGTGGCGCGAACGAACTCGGGAACGCGTTCGTGTGCCACATGGGCGAGTCGATCGCCTCCTGGAGGTTCATCCCGCCGGCGGTGTGCGCGAGCCAGAACGCGAGCTGCCACTGGTCCTGCTGGTCGCCGCCGGGGGTGCCGAAGGCCACGGCGGGCCGGCCGTCGCGCAGCGCGAGCGACGGCGACAGCGTGATCCGCGGTCGGCGGCCCGGCACCAGCGAGTTGGGCAGGCCCTGGTCGAGCCAGAACATCTGCGCCCGGCTGCCCAGGCAGAACCCGAGCGAGGGGATGGTCGGCGAGGACTGGAGCCAGCCGCCCGACGGGGTCGCCGAGACGATGTTGCCCCACCGGTCCACGACGTCGACGTGCACGGTGTCGCCGCGCGACACCCCGGTCCGCTCGACGGTCGGCTCGCCCAGCGCGCCGCCGCCGCGCTCCCCGCCGGCGGCGTCGTGGCCGGCCCGGATGTGCTCGGGCAGCACGACCTCGCGCCCGCCCGGCGACCCGGGCCGCAGGTCCATCGACGCCGTGTCGCCCACCAGGGCGCGCCGCTCGGCGGCGTACTCGCGGGACAGCAGGACGTCCAGCGGCACCTCGCCGGTGTCGCCGTACCAGGCCTCGCGGTCGGCGAAGGCGAGCTTGGCGCACTCCACCGCCAGGTGCACGGTCGCCGCGGTCGGCACACCGTCCACATAGGACAACCGGTCGCTGAAACCTTCCAACAGCAGCAGTTGCTGCAGCAGCACCGGCCCCTGCGACCAGCCGCCGACCTTGGCCACGGTCCACTCGCCGAAGTCCACCGCTACGGCGTCCTCGTAGGTCGCCTGCCACGACGCCATGTCCTGGCCGGTCAGCACGCCCGCGTGGTCGCGGCCCGACTCGTCGCGGAACGCGGTCTTGCAGAACTCGTCCACCTGCGCCGCCACGAACCCCTGCGACCACGCCCGCCGCGCGGCCTCGATCTGGGCCTCGCGGTCGGAGCCCGCGGCCTCGGCGGCGGCCAGCAGCCACTCCCAGGTGTCGGCGAGCTTCGGGTTGCGGAACCGCGAGCCCGGCTCGGGCGCGACGCCGCCGGGCATCCACAGCGCGGCCGACGACGTCCAGTGGTCGCGGAACAGGTCGGACACGGTGTCCACGACCGCCGAGACGCGCTCCAGCAGCGGGAACCCGTCGCGGGCGTAGCCGATGGCGTGGTCGAGCACCTCGCGCAGCGTCTTCGTGCCGTGGTCGCGCAGCAGGGTCAGCCAGCCGTCCCAGGCGCCCGGCACGGTCGCGGCCAGCAGCCCGCTGCCCGGCACCAGGTCCAGGCCCAGCGACCGGTAGTGCTCGGCGGTGGCCCCGGCGGGCGCGACGCCCTGGCCGGCGAGGACCCTCGGCGTGGGGTCGCCGGCCGTCGCGAACAGCACCGGCACCTCGCCGCCCGGTCCGTTCAGGTGCGGTTCGACGACCTGGAGCACGAAGCCCGCGGCGACCGCGGCGTCGAACGCGTTGCCGCCGTCCTCCAGGACCGCCATGCCCGCGCTGGAGGCGAGCCAGTGCGTGGAGGCGACCATGCCGTGGGTGCCGACGAGTTCGGGTCGGGTGGTGAACACGCGGACAACCTACGTGGGCGTCACCCGGTTGGTTAACCCGGCTAACTAAATTGTGTCCTGATGGTTCAGGTCCCCTTCAGCCCGCGGTCGCGGGCAGCTTGCGGCCGAGTCCCTCGCGCAGGAGCCCGGCCCGGTGCAGGGCGTCGTCGTCGAGGTGGTTGCGGGTGTCCAGGACCAGCGCGCCGTTCATCAGGTCGGCCACCCGCGCCCAGTCCAGCGTGCGGAACTCGGGCCACTCGGTGAGCAGCACGACCGCGTCGGCGTCCCGCACCGCCGAGTACGCGTCGTCCACCACGGTCATGCCCACCAGCGGCTCGCGGATCTCCGGGTCGTAGGCCACCAGCTCCGCGCCCTCGAACGCGAGCAGCTCCGCCACGGCCAGCGCCGGCGAGTCGCGCAGGTCGTTCGTGCCCGCCTTGAACGCCAGGCCCAGGATGCCGACGCGCGCGCCGGCGAGCGTGCCGCCGACCGCGTCCCGCACCTTGTCCACGACCCGGCGCTGCTGTCGGTGGTTGGTGTCGATGGTGGCCTTGACCAGCGCGAAGTCCACGCCGACCGACTCGGCGATCTGGACCATCGCGTGCGTGTCCTTGGGCAGGCACGACCCGCCCCACCCCGGTCCGGGCTGGAGGAACGACTGACCGATGCGCCGGTCGTAGCCCATGCCGTCGGTCACCGACGACACGTCCGCGCCGACCAGTTCGCACAGCTCGGCCACCGCGTTGACGTAGGAGAGCTTCATCGCGAGGAAGCAGTTGGCGGCGTACTTGACCATCTCGGCGCTGGCCGCGTCCATCAGCACGGTGGGCGCGCCGAGCTTGGCGAACAGCGCCGCGACCCGTTCGGCGGCCTGCGGGGAGTCCGAGCCGACGACGATCCGGTCCGGGTGCAGGAAGTCGCGCACCGCGCTGCCCTCGCGCAGGAACTCCGGGTTGGACACGACGGCCACGTCCTCGCGGCCGAGCAGCGCGGCGACCCGCTGCGACGTGCCGACCGGGACCGTGGACTTGCACACCACTACCGTCCCGTAGGGCAGCACCCGCCGCAGGTCGCGGGCGACCGACTCGACCGCCGAAAGGTCCGCCGCGCCGCCCGCGCCCATGGGCGTCGGCAGGCAGAGGAACACCACCTCGGCGTCCGCGACGGCGTCGGTGAGGTCGTGCGTGAAGTGCAGGCGCCCGGCCGCCTGCCCTTCGCCGACCAGCTCGGTGAGGCCGGGTTCGAGGATGTCCACCTGCCCGGCGCGCAGGCGGGCGACCTTGACCACGTCCACGTCGGCGCACACGACCCGATGACCGAGGGAGGCCAGGCAGGCCCCCGTCGTCAGGCCCACGTAACCCGTTCCCACGACCGCGATCCGTCGGACGAACATGCCTGTGACGGTCGCAGCCGAAGTTTGCCGTGGGCCAAACGCCAGTTGTATGCGGAGAGTGAGGTGGGTAGTCCCCTGGGTGTACCCCGACACCCCTCTCGCGGCGGACGCGGTGCGACGGGCGCGGCGGGCATCGTGCAGGTATGGAACTCCTGCTGATCACGCTGCTGTTCGCGGGACTGGCCCTGCTCGCGGCCGTGCCGTTGGTCGCATTGCTGCACCTCTCCGCGCACAAACCGCTGAACGACCGTTAACCTCCCTTTCCGGCACTGCGGCCGGGTGATGGAGGTTGGCATGAAGATCGAGGGAACCGCGGCGATCGTCACCGGTGGCGCGTCCGGTCTGGGCCTGGCCACGGCGCGGGCGCTGGCCGCGAAGGGCGCGTCGGTGTTCGCCCTGGACCTCAAGGTGGACGGCGCTCCGGAGGTCG
Organism: Saccharothrix sp. NPDC042600; assembly: GCF_040647305.1. Classification (NCBI taxonomy): domain Bacteria; kingdom Bacillati; phylum Actinomycetota; class Actinomycetes; order Pseudonocardiales; family Pseudonocardiaceae; genus Saccharothrix; species Saccharothrix sp. NPDC042600. Next base: position 38,560 of record NZ_JBEZBW010000013.1, read on the forward strand.
AGGGCGTCACGCACCTCGCGGCCGACGTCACGTCGGAGGAGGACGTGCAGGCGGCCGTCGACACCGCCGCCGGCTCCGGCCACCCCCTGCGGATCGTGGTGAACTGCGCCGGCATCGGCCCGTCCACGCGGACGGTGGGCAAGTCCGGCCCGCACCCCCTGGACCTGTACCGCAAGGTCATCGACGTGAACCTGGTCGGCACGTTCAACGTGCTGCGCCTGGCGGCGGCGGCGATGGGCAAGACGGAGGCGCTGGAGCACGGCCAGCGCGGTGTCGTGATCAACACCGCGTCGATCGCGGCGTTCGACGGGCAGATCGGGCAGGTGGCGTACGCGGCGTCGAAGGCGGCGGTCGTGGGCATGACCCTGCCGGCGGCGCGGGACCTGTCGTCGGTGGGCGTGCGGGTGATGACCATCGCGCCGGGCATCGTGGACACGCCGATGCTGGCGACGGTGTCGGACGAGTTCCGCGCGGGCCTGGCGGCGGGCGTGCCGTTCCCGAAGCGCCTGGCGCTGCCGGAGGAGTACGCGCAACTGGCCGTGTCGATCGTGGAGCACGACTACCTGAACGGCGAGGTCATCCGCATGGACGGCGCCCTGCGCATGGCCCCGCGCTGACAACACCCCGCTCGCGGCGGGCCGCGCCGGCACTCCACCCCGGCGCGCCCGCCGGCAACAGCTCGCCGGCGCACCTTCGCCCAGCGGGCCGCCGAGCACGCCGACCACTTCACCCGCCACACCCGAGCCACGCCGGCCACACCCGAGCCACGCCGCTTGCCACGCCGGCCACACCCGAGCCACGCCGCTTGCCACGCCGAGCCGCGCCCGAGCCACGCCGAGCCACGCCCGAGCCGTGCCGGCTGCCGATCGATCTGGCCCGAGCCGGTCGGCCCGCGCCTCGTCCGCCGGTCCTGAGCGGGGCGTTGCCTGCCGTGGTTCCGCGCTCCTTCGCCGACGCCCCCTCAGAGGTCGCCGGCGAAGGGGAGGTTGTTCATGGCGTCCGACGTCATCCACTCGCGGAGGGCGTGGGTGGCTCGGACGTCGTCCTCGTTGTACTCCAGCAGGCGGCGGCGTTGGGCCGGGTTCGGGGGTGCGCCGTCCATGCCCACCGCGTCGCGGTACCAGCGCATCGAGTTCTCGCCGCCCGCCTCCGGGTCGCGCCACGCGAAGCCCGCGACCGGCGCGATCGTCTTCAGGCCCTTGCCGTGGGCGCACAGGAACTGGTCCTGCACGATGCCGAACAGGTCCACCCACGAGTCCGACGAGATGAACTCCTTCACCTGCCCGACCGTCGGGATGCCCGGCCGGCCCTTGAACCGCTCCGCCGACCCGATCAGCCACCGGTTCTCGGCCAGCTCGTTGTAGCAGTACGCCCGGAACGTCAGGCCCCTCGCGCGGGCCCGCAGGCGGACCCCCGTCAGCCAGCCCCAGAACTCCGCGAACGACCTCGCCTCGTCGTCGCACGGCAGCGGGTCCCAGGTGGCGAAGGCGCGGTACCCGTGCTCCTCGCCGACGTCCGCGCCGGACAGCCAGCAGCCCCACATGTACGCGCCCAGGTCGCCGAAGCTCTCCATGTCGACGTCCACCTCGACGTCGGCGCGCGGCACGTCCATGTACGGCACGCGCCGCACCACGGTCAGGTCGCGCAGCCACGCCCGCGCCAGGATGACGGCGTCCGCGTGCAACATGCCGACCAGCGGGGTGGCGGGCTCGTCCTGCGGGTCCAGGGCCGCGAGGTCGTCCACCGTGGACACTCCGGCCTTGCGCAACGCCACCGCGTCCTCGCCGCGCACGACCAGGCTCACGTCGCGCGCCGACCGCAGGTCCTCCTCGCACACCGGCCACCACGGGCAGCTGCGGCACTCGACGATCCGCGACGGCCGGGCCAGCGGCGTGCTCCCGGACAGCGCGGCGGCGGCCACCGCCAGCCGGTCGGAGAAGCGGGAGTCGTACTCGGCCAGCGCGGTCCGGCCGCCGGGCCACGTCGGGGCCTCCAGGTCGTGCCACACCACGACGTCGCCGTCCATGCCGACCACGCCGCCGTACGACCGGCCCCGCGCGGCGAACCCGGACGCCTGCAGCTGCCGCTGGGCGTGCGCCAACCGGAGCTGGTCGCGCGGCTGGGGCCGGACCTTGCGCAGGGGATCCACGCGCGCGCCGCCGGGCAGCGGGTGCGACAGCGGGGACGTGCGCGCGCCCGAGCCCGGGTCGGTGACCTTGTGCCGCACGACGAGCACCGGCACGTACCCGGTGGCGTCCTTGACCAGCAGGTCGATGCCGCCGCGGCGGCCGCCGCGCTCGTCCCTCGGCAGGGCGGCGCCCCAGATGTAGGGCACGCCCGCCTGCATCGCGGACGCCGTGACGCGCTCGCGGTCGGCGGTCGGGACGTCGTGCGGGATCTCCATGAGGTCCGAGCCGACCACCCGGCCCAGGGCGGCCGCGACCGCGCGCCGGTGTTCGGTGGCGTCGGCCTTGCGGAGCTGGCCGGTGGGGTCGGGGGCCGCCTTGGGGGCGTCCCGCATCGCTGGATCGTGTTCGAGGTGCACCCGCCGCCGGCAACGAGTGACCACGCCGGCGTCGAGCTGCACCTGGGAAGTCACGGTTGAAGCGTATGACGACGCACCGACGCTTGTACCGGCAACCTCGTGGACGGCAGTGGATCTTTTGTGCGCCGACCCGGGCCGACCTCTAGGGTTCGGGGTGAGTTGTCTGGAGGTGGCGCGGGCGATGGCACGCGAACGGAGCAAGGGCTTGACCCCCGGCAGGGCGAAGAACCTGGTCGGTGTCGCGAAGGTCGTCGCGCCGGCGCTGATCCCGGTGGTGGCGCCGCTCGCGGCGCGCGCGGCGGCGTTGCTGGGCGACCGCTACGACCACTACCGCGCCCGCCGGCTCGGCGTGCCGGTCGACGAGCTGACCCGGTACTCCGGCCGGGGCGCGAAGCTGCACGCCCGCATCGCCGGGTTCAGCGAGGCCCTGACCCAGGTCGAAGCGACCGACCGGCCGTTCGTGGAAGCCACCCGGACCCGGTTGTCCCAGCTCATGGCGGCGGTGCGGGCGTCCGAGCGGATGCCCGCACCGCGCCGCAGGGCAGCGCACCGCGCGGTCGGCGCGGACCTCGACGCGCTGGAGGCGGAGCTGCTCAAACGCCTCGGGGTGTGACCAGCCGCTCGACCGTCCGCAGCGCCGTCTCCTCGGGTCCGAGCCGCGCGGTGACCTCCTCCATCACCTCGGCGACCCGTTCCTCGCGCCGGATCAGCGGGTCGCTGCGCAGGTCGCGGGCCAGCGACACGCACAGGCCGACCATCACCACGGCGAACGGCAGCGCCGCGATGATCGTGAGGTTCTGCAGGCCGGTCAACGCGTTCGAGCCGCCGACCAGCAGCATCACCGCCGCGACCGCGCCGGTCAGCACGCCCCAGAACACGACCACGCCCTTGGTCGGCGCGATGGACCCGCGCTGCGAGAGCGTGCCCATGACCACCGAGGCGGCGTCCGCGCCGGACACGAAGAAGATCGCCACCAGCACCATCACCACCACGACGGCGACCGCGGCCAGCGGGTAGTGCTCCAGGACGGCGAACAGCCGGCCCTCGGGCGTGGCCGCGCCCGCCACGTCCACGCCCTCGCGCTGGAGGAACACCGCCGTGCCGCCGAACACGCAGAACCACACCAGGCTCACCAGGCTCGGCACGCCGATCACGCCCGCGACGAACTGCCGGATGGTCCGGCCCCGGCTGATCCGCGCGATGAACATGCCGACGAACGGCGTCCACGAGATCCACCACGCCCAGTAGAAGATCGTCCAGCCGGACAGCCAGGTCGCGGTCGCGTCGCCGCCGGACGCGGCCGTGCGGCCCGCCATGTCGGCCAGGTCGCCGAAGTAGCCGCCGATCGCGGCCGGCACGAGGTTCAGCACGAACACCGTCGGCCCGACCACGAACACGAACAGCGCCAGCACCACGGCGAGGACCATGTTGGTGTTGGACAGCCACTGGATGCCGCGCGCCACCCCGGACACCGCGGACGCGACGAACGCCATGGTCAGCACGGCGATCACGCCCACCAGCACGGCGTTGCCGACGCCGCCGGCGCCCGCCGCCCGCAGGCCGCTGCCGATCTGGAGCGCGCCGAGCCCGAGGGACGCGGCGGAGCCGAACAGGGTGGCGAAGACGGCCAGCGCGTCGATCGCGCGGCCGGCCGGGCCGTTCGCGCGGCGGGTGCCGAGCAGGGGCGCGAAGGCGGCGCTGACCAGTTGGCTCCGGCCGCGGCGGAAGCTGCCGTACGCGATGGCCAGGCCGACGACCGCGTAGATCGCCCACGGGTGGACGGTCCAGTGGAACAGCGTGGTGGACATCGCGGTCCGCAGCGCCTCGTCGGACCGCGCCGGCGCGGTGCCCGGTGGCGGGTTCACGAAGTGCGAAAGCGGCTCGGTGACGCCGTAGAACATCAGGCCGATGCCCATGCCGGCGCTGAACATCATCGCGACCCACGACACCGTGCGGAACTCGGGCCGCTCGTCGTCGCGGCCCAGCGGGACGCGGCCGTACCGGCTGACCGCGAGCCACAGCGCGAACACCACGAAACCCGACGCCACCAGCACGAACGCCCACCCGAGCCGGTCGATGACCCAGTCCAGGACGGTGCCCGACACGCTCGCGAGCGAGTCGGTGCCGAACACCCCCCAGGCGACGAACCCGAGCGCGACGGCCGCCGCGACCCCGAACACGACGGGGTCGGTGCGGCCGGGGCGGTCGGCGCGGGGTTCGCCGGGCAGCGGTTGGTCGATGGAGTCCTGTGCGGTTTTCACCGGCCGCCTGTTCCCCCGTTCGGAGCATTCAAAACATGCGGTTCTCGGCGGCGACTCACACCTTCGTGCAGCGGTCTCCTACGCTCTGTGCATGACCAGACGTCCGGCACCGACCCGCCTCGCGCGGGCCGTGTTGCTGGCCGTCACGTCGGCGGCACTCAGCGTCGCCGCGCACGGCGCCGCGGGCGGCGAGGTCACCGAGTTCGCCCCCGCCCTGCCTCTCACCGTGCTCATCGCGCTGGCGAGCACGGCGGTGCGCGGGCGCGGGCCGTGGACGCTCCTGCCGACCCTCGGCGTCGCCCAGCTGGCGCAGCACACGCTGCTCAACCTGGGGCACCACGAGGACGTCGGCGCCGGGCTGGGCTTCGGCCCGGTCGCCATGACGGCGGCCCACGTGGTCGCCGCGCTGCTGACCGGTCTGCTGCTGGTCCGCGCGGACGCCGTGCTGGACGCCCTGGTGTGGGCGGTGTCGCGGCTGCTGCCGGTGCTGTGGTCGTTCGTGCCCGTGGCCGCGCCGAGGGCACCCGTCCGGATGGCCCCCGTCCCGGACGTGTGGATGTCGGTGCTGCTCAGACGCGTGCACGGCCGTCGCGGTCCCCCGTCGCGCTCCTGATCCCCCGGACACCCACATCCCTCTGGCACCAGGAGCCATACCTTCATGTCGACAAATCGCTTTGGCGTGCGCACGCTCGCCAAGGGCGGCGCCGTGCTGGCCGCCGCCGCTTTCGCCCTCGCGGGCACCGCGGGCCTCGCGTCCGCGCACGTCACCGCGTCCACCCCGAAGGACGCCGTGCAGGGCGGCTACACCAAGGTCACCCTGCGGGTCCCGAACGAGCGGCCCAACAACGGCACGGTCAAGCTCGAACTGACCCTGCCCGCCGAGTACCCGCTGGCGTCGGTCAGCACCAAGCCCACGCCGGGCTGGAAGGTCGAGGCGGTCAAGGCCAAGCTCGACACCCCGGTCAAGAGCCACGGCCGCGAGGTCACCGAGGCCGTCCGCACGGTGGTGTGGACCGCTGAGCCGGGCGTGCGCATCGAGCCGGGCCAGTTCAACGAGTTCGACCTGTCCATCGGGCCGCTGCCGGACAACACCGAGCAACTGCTCCTGCCCACCAAGCAGACCTACGACAACGGCGAGGTCGTGGACTGGAACGCGCCGCCGCCCGCCGAGGGCGCCGCGGAGCCGGAGAAGCCGGCCCCGGTGCTCAAGCTGGTGAAGAAGTCCGGCGGCGACGCGCACGGCAGCGCCGTCACCGCGTCCGCGCAGGAACCGCCGGCCGCCGCGCCGTCCTCGGACAGGACCGCCCGCTGGTTGGGCGGCGCGGGCCTCGCGGTCGGCGCGCTCGGGTTGGGCATCGGCATCGGCGCCGTGCTGCGGTCCCGCCGTTCGACGGGTACTCCTTCGGCATGAGGCGCGCGCTCTCCCTGCTGCTGGCCGGCCTGCTCGCGGGCGGCCTGGCGCTGACCACGTCCGGCACCGCGTCGGCGCACAACGTGCTGGTCAGCAGCAACCCCAAGGACGGCGAGGCCCTGGCGGCCGGGCCGGCGGAGATCACCCTGACCTTCGACCAGCCGGTCCAGGCGGGCGAGAAGTTCAACACCATCACGGTCATCGGCCCGGACGAGTCCCACTGGGAAGCCGCGGAAGAGCCGACGGTGAAGAACAACTCGGTGGTCTTCAAGGTCCGCCCGCTCGGCCCCGCGGCCGAGTACAAGGTGGGCTACCGGGTCCTGTCCGCCGACGGCCACCCCGTCACGGGGTCGCTGAAGTTCACGCTCACCACCGCCGGCGACGGCACCCCGGCGCCCAGGTCCACCGCGGCGGCCCCGTCCGAGGGCTCCGGCTCGGGTGACGGCGGCGTGCCGATCTGGGTGTGGGTCGTCGGCGCCGTGGTGCTGCTGGGCGGCGGCGTGTACTTCGCGTTGCGCGGCGGGACGGGCGCCAGGCGATGACCGTGAACCGGACCACCACCCCGACGTCCCGGTCCTGGATCGTCGGCGGCCTGCTCGCGGGCGGGGCCGTCGGCGTGTTCCTGGGCCTGGGCCTGTCGAACACGCCGGAAGCGGTGGGCGTGGCCGAACCCGGGGCGGTGGTCCGGTTCGCGCACCCGCTGGTCAGGACGGTGCTGGACCTGGCCGCCACGATCGTCGTCGGCCTGTCGCTGCTGCCCAAGCTGCTCGGCTTCGACCGACCCGCGGTGACCGAGCCGGTGCTGCGCGTCGCGCGGCCGGCGGCGGTGGTCGCGGCGGCGGTGTGGGCGTTCACGGCGTTGCTGTCGATCGTGATCCGGGCGTACGAGACGCGTCCGGACGTCACCGTGACCATGGGTTCCGTGGTCGATTACGTGCAACGGGTCGGCGCCGGGCAGGGGTTGCTGTTCAGCGCCGTGTGCGCGTTGGCGTACGTGGTGGTCGGGGTCATGGCGGCGCGGCGCGGCGAGTCCGTGCCGGCGGAGCTGCGCATCCTGATCTCGATGTTCGGCCTGCTCCCGCTGCCGGTGACGGGGCACGCGTCGAACTGGAAGTACCACGACTACTCCATGATCTCGATGGAGCTGCACGTGCTGGGCGCGGCGGCGTGGACCGGCGGCCTGGCGGCCCTGGTGGTGCTCGTCGCCCACCGCCGGGGGCTGCTGGCGGAGGCGCTGCCGAAGTTCTCCAAGCTGGCCACGATCAGCCTGGTGCTGGTGTCGGTGACCGGCCTGTTCAACGGCCTGCTGGAACTGGTCCTCAACCCGGTGGTCGGCCTGCCGGGTTCGCTGTTCACGACGTCCTACGGCTTGGTGCTGCTGGGAAAGGTCGTGTGCGCGGTGCTCCTCGCGTTGCTGGGCGCGAACATCCGGTGGCGCCTGCTGCCGCACATCGCGCAGCACAAGACGACCGCGATCGTCGGCTGGGCCACCGTCGAGGTGACGATCATGGGCATCGCCTTCGGCCTGGCCGTCGTCCTGTCCCGCGCACCGGTCGCCTAGGCCACGGCCGGTCGCCCCGGATTGTCGTACCCCGGTGGTCTACTCGACCGCATGGACGAGATCTTGGTGTTGGGAGCCACCGGCACGACCGGCAAGCGGGTCGTGCGGGAACTGGAAGCGCGTGGGCTCGCCGTGCGGGCCGCGGCACGGGGCGGTCGGGTGCGGTTCGACTGGGGCGAGCGGGACACGTGGGCGCCGGCGTTGACCGGTGCCCGCGCGATGTACCTGATGGCGCCGCACGAGCTGCCGATCGACCCGGAGTTCGTGCACGAGGCCGTGGCGCGCGGGGTGCGGCGGGTCGTGCTGCTGTCCAGCCGGGGCATCGAGGAGATGGGGGACGAGCGGCTGCTCGGGGCCGAGGCCACCGTGCGGGCGTCGGGTGCGGAGTGGACGGTCGTGCGGGCCGACTGGTTCGACCAGAACTTCGACGAGGGGTTCTTCCGGCCCGCGATCGAGGCCGGGGCGCTGGCCGTGCCGGTGGGGGACGTCCGGCAGGGGTTCGTCGACGCGGACGACATCGCGGCCGTGGCGGCGGTGGCGTTGACCGAGGAGGGGCACGCCGGGCGCACCTACGAGGTGACCGGGCCGCGCGCGTTGAGCTTCACGGAGGCGTTGGCGCTGATCGGCGAGGCGGCCGGGCGGCCGGTGCGGTTCCTCGGCACGGCGGAGGAGTACCGGGCGCAACAGGACTCCATCGGCATGCCCAGGGAGCGGACGGAGGCGGAGATCGAGGCGTTCGCCCAGCTCAAGGACACCGAGCCGACCGAGGACGTGCCCAGGGTGACCGGGCGGGCGGCCATCGACTTCGCCACCTACGCGGCTCGGGCGTGGACGACATGAGGTGACGGGCCGGCTTCGCCACGCGGCTCGTCGGTGAGTGGACCGTTCGGTGCGGTGAGCTGCACCGAACGGTCTAGTCGGTGATCAGTCGGGCCGTGGGGTCCTCGCGGAGCTTGCTCAGGGTCGCCATGGCGGCGTGGCCGCGGCGGTCCAGCTCGCGGGCGTCGATCCAGCCGTGGGCGTAGTAGCGGTAGTCCTGGGCGAGTTTCACCAGTTCGGCGAGGTAGTCGGCCGACCGGCGCCGGCGCTCCTCGTCGAAGGACGCCAACAGCGGCAACTGGGTGTCCACGACCTCGTCGAGCATCCGCGCGGCCTCCAGGGCGCGCTTGCCCTTCCACCGCCGCGCGCCACCCAAGGCGCCCAGCCGTGCACCCACCAGCCGTCCGATCACGCGCACCTCACCGCACGTCCCGCATCCCCGTCGATGCGTGATTCGGAAAAACCGGCCCGAGCGTTACCGGTTCGTTCCCCCGCGCCCGCGGTTTCAGCGGTAAGGCGTCCACGGGGTCGTGGTATCGCCCGCGCGCAGGGCCGCGAGGCGCCGCCTCAGCTCGGCCCGCACGTCCGGGTGGCTGCGCAGGATCGGCAGCACGCTGGTGGTCAGCTTCAGCTCCCGCACGTCCCGCAACACCGCGAACCCGGCCCACCGGGTCACGTCGAACCGGTACTCCCGGGCGAGCTGCCGGTACCAGCGGTCCGGGTGGCCGAACCGGGCCACGCCCACCGGGAGGGTGCTCAGGTCCCACTCGCGCGGCCCCACGCTGGTCGAGTCGAAGTCGCAGATCACCGGCCCGTCGGGGCTGGGGATGAGGTTGCCCAGGTGCGCGTCGCCGTGCAGGACGCCCTCCGGCAGCACGGTCCGCAGCCCGTCGAGGCGGTCCTCCAGCAGCGCGACCCGCTCCTCCAGGAACGACCGGTCGGGCGCGGACAGCTCCTCGGCGTCGGCGATGCGCCGGCGCACGTCGTCCAGCGGCGACCAGCGGGGCAGCGGGAAGTCCGGGGGCGGCAGGGCGTGCACGAGGCGCAGCAACCGGCCCAGGTCACGGCCGTCCACGGGCGGGCCGTCGGAACGCACGGTGTGCCAGATCGTGGCGAGGTGGTCGCCCACGGCCAGCGGTTGCGGGAACTGCTCCACCAGCCGCACCGCGGGCACGTCGTGGGCCTTGAGCCACCGCGCGACCCGCACCACCTTCTCCGCCCGGTGCCGCAACGCCATCGACCCGACGATCCGGACCACGACCCGGTCGGCGGGGAGGTCGAACACCGCGTTCGAGGTGAACTTCACCAGGCGCGCCGACCGGTGCGTCAGCCCGAGCTGGGCGCACAGCCGCTCCAGCACTCCGGTGAGCGCGGCGGGGGTGAACCTGCCGTCCAGGCGAGACTCCCCGGGTCAGGCCGCGCTGTCGTTGCCGGTGAACTTGGCCAGGCGGTCGGCCAACTCGCGCGCGTCGGCGTTGTTGCTGCGCTTCTCGGCCTCCAGCTGGAGCGGGCGCATGCGGTCCTTGGTGCGCACCGACTTCAGGCCCTCGGACAGGTCGATGGCCTGGCGGCCGACCTTCGCGCCGTGGTCGATGTCGCCTTCGAGCAGGTGGTTGATCGACAGCGACGTCAGGTTGAACGAGCGGCTGCGGCTCATGTCCTCGCCGTAACCGTTTATGGCCTTCGTCAGCGCCGGTATCGCTGTGCGGGTGTACTTGCGGGCGTCCACCGTCTGCGCCAGCTCGGTGTGCACCGTGCCGATCATCGCGGACAGGTCGTTGGCGTCGAAGAACTTCGCCCACGCGGGCGCCTCGTGCAGGTTGGCGCGGGCGAACTCGTCGCGCGCCCGGCCGAGCAGCTTGAGCGCCTGGTCGTCGGAGCCCATCTTCGCGTAGGCCCAGGCCTCGTTGGCGCACAGGATGCCCACGGCCAGCTCGGAACCGGAGTTCTGCGCGGCCAGCTGGCCGAGCTGGAACACCTTCAACGCGTCGTCCGGCGCGTCCTGGTGCAGGTAGACGCGGCCCATCCGGTACAGGATGTTCGCGACCAGCTCCTCCTTGCGGCCCTGCTTGGCGAGCCCGAGGGCCTGGCCGAAGTGGTTGCGCGCGGAGTCGTAGAGGCCGGTGTCGAACGAGGTCCAGCCGGCCAGGTTGTGCAGGTCGGCGAGGGCGACGTAGAGCCGTTCCTTGACCAGGTCGGTCGCGTTGGCGCCGAGCATCTGCTGTCCCCAGGACAACTGCGCGACCACGGCGTCGCGGCACGAGCCGCCGCCGTACTGGTAGTCCAGCGTGCGGAGCGCTCGGGTGGCCGCTTCCACCTGTCGGACGTCGGTCATGCCGATCCGGCCGGGAGCCGGCGTCTGCGCGGGCGACGAGGCCCAAGACCCGGAGTCCGTACCGAACACGGCCGCGCCGACGGTGATGGCGGCGGCGTGCGCGAGGAACTTCCTTCGCTTCACCGACTCGTCCTCCTCAGACTGGGGTGCCTCCGCGGTCGCGGCCACCCGCACTGCCGTGGCCTCGTCGTAGGCGAGGCCCATGTATCCCCTGGGGACACCCAAGCCGGCGGCGATCCGGGCCAGGACGTCGTAGGCCATGACCTGGCGTCCCTTGAGGATCTCCGACACTTCGGACTGCGACTGGCCCGTGAGCGCCGCGATCTGGCGCTGGGACACGCCGTGCCGCCGGAGCAGCCGGTAGACCGAGCTGATCTCCCGCTTCGCCAGCGCGTCCCGCATCTCCTGCTGGTCCCACACGTCGGGTGTAACAGGAGAGCCTTGCGAACCGATGGTGTTCAATTGCGCCCCCTCACAGTCCTTTGGGCGTCAACGGCAGAGTAGGGGCACTCCCCCAACTGCAGGAAGTGCTGATCGGCGAGGCTGATCGGCCCTGCCGAACTCCGATGACCGCTTACCGTGGAACGGCCACCGGCTAGCGCTGTGACGTCCCGATCCGGGTTGAATCATCGCAATCTGAGTCTCGGTAAGCGAGCGAACACGGAGAGGAAACCGGCAGTGGACCTGATCGAGCGGGCGGTGACCACCACGGGTGGGTCGGCAGCGCGCGCCGTCGCCACGGCCCCTTCTCCGTCTTCTCCGACTGTCCGGGAGTCGACCGACCTCGACTCCGGATGGCGCGGCTCGACCGGGCAACGCCGCTGGTGGCGCATCCGCTGCAGCGACGTGGTGGACCGGGAGCGCTGCCTCACCGTGCTGGTCGACCAGGGCCGCGTGGTCCTGGTCGGTCCGCCGGGTGAGACCGCGGTGCTGTCGGCCGACCAGCTCGTACAGCTCAGGGCTGCGCTACGCGAGGCCGCCGAGCAGGCGGAAAGGTGACGGTGACGTTTCGGTGGACGAGATCCTCGGACAAGTTCTTCGCAACGCGGTGTGGGAGCGGTTGGACCTGCTCACGGAGCTGGCCAACGAGGCCGACGCCCCGTCCCTCCTGTCGGTGGCCCGGTCCGAGCTCCCTCGGCTGACCGAGGGGTGGCGGGCGCTGCTCGCCGCGCACGAACCGGACGAGAAGGGCAACTGCCCCGAGTGCTCCGGTCGTTGGCGGCAGCAGAAGAGCCCTTGCTCGGTGTGGCGCGCCGCGTACGAACACCTGGTCGCGGGCGGACTCGCCCCGCGCCCGGCTCGACACCTGCGCTCGGCCCCGGTGACCCCTCCTGTCACCCGGACCCGACGCGCGGTGCTCCGAGCCCACTAACGGGCGGCCCCGACCTGTCGTTCCCCCGACGCGACACGGTCGAGCACCCGCCTACTGGCCGGCGGTCCGGGACGTGCGAACCCCCGACCGCGACGAACGGACCGCCGGCCGGCTAACAACTCAACAGACATCCGCGGGCCGGTGCTGTGCACCCACCCTCCCCGACCGGCACCGGTCCGCGGGCACCACGCCGGCCTGGCGTTGTCCGACCCTCCCGCGCGGACAACGCCAGGCCGTTCCCACGTGCGGCGCGGGTCAGCGGTGGGTGCCGGTGCGCCAGGTGAGGTACGCCGTGAGGCCGGGGAGCAGGCGGCCGGTCACGTCGAACGCCTTGAGCTGCCAGGGGAACACGACCTCGGACCGCTCCCGTTCCACCGCCCGCGCGATCTCCTCCGCCACCCGCTCCGGCGGCACAGTCGGGATCAGCCGCGCGACGGCCGGGATGCGTTCCTCCGCACCGGGGTTGTTGCGGAAGTACTCGCTGCTCACCTTCCCCGGCACGACCTCGCTGACCCCGATCCCGGTCCCCCGCAGGTCCTGGCGCAGCGCCGCGGTCAGGCCGCGCAGGGCGTACCGCGCGGCCGCGTACCCCGTCGCGCCCGGGATGGGCAGGCGGGACACCGGCGAGTTCACGTTCACGATCCGCCCCACGCCCCGTGCCCGCATGGCCGGCAGGAAACTCCTGGTCACGTGCAGGGCGGCGGCGAACGGCAGGGCCGTCATGGCGTCGAGTTCGGCCGCCGGGGTGTCGTCCAGGAACAGCCACCGGCCCGCGCCCGCGTTGTTCACCAGCACGTCCGGCGCGCCGAACTCGCCCACCACCCGTTCGGCCAGCGTGTCGATCGCGTCGACGTCCGCGAGGTCGGTGGGCACCGCGACCGCACGGCCGCCGAACGCCCCGATCCGCTGAACGACGGATTCGAGCGCTTCGGCGCTGCGGGCCACCAGCACGACAACCGAACCACGCCGCGCCAGCGTCAGCGCGGTCGCCGCGCCGATGCCCTGCGACGCCCCCGTCACCACGACGGTCCGCCCTGTCAAACGCACTCGAACTCCTCTCAGGACACCGCGCGGACGCGGGTCACCAACACCGCCGCGAGCAGGGTCGCCGACGCCGACACCGCGAACAGCCCGCGGTACCCGCCCAGCGACGCCAGCACGAACGTCGTCAACAAGGGCGCGACCACCTGCGGCAACGAGTTCGCGATGTTCACCACGCCCAGGTCCTTGGCGCGGTCGGCGGCGGCGGGCAGCACCTGGGTCAGCATCGCGAGCGCCACCGCCCAGTACCCGCCGAACCCGACGCCGAGCAGCGGCGCGGCCACCAGCGCTGCGGTCCACGTCGGCCACACCGCCAGCAGCAGCGCCGCCAACGCCATCACGAACGCCGACCCGTACACCCACGCCTTGCGCCGTCCACTCCGGTCCGACCAGACGCCGACGGCGAACGCGCCGAGCGTCAAAGCCAAGCCGTACAACAACATCAGCACCAGCAGCCCGTCCTCGGGCGACGGGTGGCGCACGACGTCGCCCAGGAAGTAGAGCAGGTACAGCGTCCCGAACGCGTTGCCCAGGTTGATCATGAAGTGCGCGCTCCACGCCCACGCGAAGTCCGGGTGCCGGCGCGGCGACACCCACAGCTCGCGCCACCGCAGCTCCGGCCGGACGGCGATCCGCGCGTCCGGCGTCAGCACGACGAACAGCACGGCGCCCGCGACGACCACGACCGCGCAGGCCAGGTACCCGGCTACCAACCCCGACACGACGGCGGTCACGAGGACCGCGCCCAGCACGGTCCCCAGCATCTGGCTCGTCCCGACCAGCCCGCCGACCTTCGCCCGCTGCCGCACCGGCACCCGGTCCGGCACGGCCGACGTCAGCGCGGCGAGCATCCCGTTCAACCCGGCCTGCACGAGGCACCACCCGACGACCACCACGCCGACCGAAGACGCCGACGCCAGCACCACGAGTCCGAGCGCGCCGACCAGCGCGCCGCCCAGCGTCCACGGGTGCCGCCGCCCGAACCGCGAGGTGGTCCGGTCCGAGGACAGCCCGATCACCGGGTTCGCGACCAGCGCCACCGCCGCGCCCACGCCGGTGACCAGCCCGAACACCGCCTCCTTGGACGTCCCCGCGAGCAGTTCGGCCTGTTGCGGCAGCAGCACCTGGATCGGCGCGTAGATCCCGAGCCACAACCCGAGGTTGGCCAGGAACAGCCACCCCATCCACGACCGCCGGACCGGGGTGACCGGCTCGGCCCACGGGTCGAGCGCGGTCACCGCCGGATCCGATCCCGGTACCAGGCGAAGGAGGCGCGCGGCGTGCGCTTCTGGGTCTCGTAGTCGACGTGCACCAGCCCGAAGCGCTGCGAGTACCCGGAGTCCCACTCGAAGTTGTCCATCAGGGACCACACGAAGTACCCGCGCACACCGGCTGCCAGCGCGGCCGTGATGTGCCCGTCGAGGTAGGCGATCCGGTCGGCGTCCTCGACGTCCTCGCCGAAGCTGCACCCGCTCTCGGTGACGTAGACCGGCGGCAGGTTCGGGTGCCGGTCGCGCAGCGCGGCCACCACCTCGCCCAACCCGCTCGGCACGACCGGCCAGTCGAACGCCGTCTTCGGGTACTCGTCGATGTCGACCAGCTCGAACGGCAGCGGGTTGCCCTCGCCCGGACCGCGCAGCCGGGTCGGGTTGTAGTAGTTGACGCCGTAGAAGTCGAGCGGCTGGGCGGTGATCGCCAGGTCGCCGTCCCGGACCGGCAGGCGGTCGGCCAGCTCCGCCGGGTACGTGCCCGCCAGCAGCGGGTCGGTGAACAGCCAGTTGTGCAGCGTGGAGTAGGCGTGCGCGGCCTCGACGTCGTCGGGGGTCGCGGGCCACGCGGGCGTGTGGTTGTTCGCGGTGCCGACCGCTCGCGCGCCGGACGCCCGGAGGGCCTGGACGGCGAGCCCGTGCGCGAGGTTGAGGTGGTGGGCGGCGGGCAGCGCGTCGTAGAGCAGCGCCTTGCCCGGCGCGTGCTGCCCGACGGCGTGGCCCAGGAGGGTGAGGATGGCCGGTTCGTTGATCGGGATCCACAGCGCGACCCGGTCGGCCAGCCGCGCGGCGACGGCTTCGGCGTACTCGGCGAAGCGGAACGCGGTGTCGCGGGCGAGCCAGCCGCCGGCGTCCTCGACGTGCTTCGGCGTGTCCCAGTGGTAGAGCGTGGCGACCGGCGCGATGCCGTTGTCCAGCAAAAGGTCGACCAGCCGGTCGTAGAAGCCGAGGTCGGCCAGGCGGGGCCACGCGACGGAGAACCGGTAGGCGCCTACGCCCAGCTCGCGCACGAGGGCGACGTCCTCGCGGTAGCGGTGGTAGTGGTCGCACGCGACAGCGGCGTGCTGCCCCTCGAACGCGGGGAAGTCGTCCCACACCGACGGGACGCGGCCGTCCTCGCCGAACGCCCCCTCGATTTGGAACGCGGACGTCGACACACCCCAGAGGAACCCGTCGGGCAAGGTCACGCGAGCCTCCCAGAACGTGAAACTGATTCGGATCGTAGGCGTGTTGGCCCCCAACGGGAAGTACTCCCGTCCCGGACCGGGCACTATGGAGACCCGCAACCCACCCAGCAGGAGTCGCCGTGACGAGTACGACCCCGTTGCGCCGCCAGCCGGTGCAACAGCGCAGCGCCAAGCGCGTCGAGCGGATGCTCGAAGCCTGTGCCTCGCTCATCGAGGAGGTCGGCTACGACGGGGTGACAACGACACTCATCGCCGAACGCGCCGGGGTGGCCGTCGGGTCGCTCTACCAGTTCTTCCCCGACAAGCGCGCGGTGGTGCAGGCGCTGACGCTGCGCAACCTGGAGAAGTTCATCAGCACGGTGGACGGCCGGTTCACGTCCAAGACGCTCGACCACTGGTGGGACGCCGTGGACACCATCTTCGACGTCTACGTGTCCATGCACCGCGAGGTGCCCGCGTTCAGCAAGCTGCACTTCGGCGACGTGGTCGACATGCGGCTGTTGGACGACCGGCGGGACAACAACACGGTCATCTCCGACCGGATCGCCGAGATGATCTCCACCAAGTTCGACATCCCGCTGGACAAGCTGCAACTGCCGATCTCGATCGCCGTGCAGGCGGCGGACGGCGTGCTGAACCTGGCGTTCCGGACGGACCCGGCGGGCGACCAGGCGATCCTGGACGAGGCGAAGGCGCTGGTCCGGGGCTACCTGTCGACAAGGCTCCCCGGCTAGGAGTTCACCCGAAGGACTGACCTTCGCCGCGGTAGGTGGGCGCGGCGCGCACGACCGCGTCCCCCTGCACCACGTGGTAGTGGGTGAACCGCTCGGCCAGCTCGCCGGCCTTGGCGTGCCGGAACCACACGCGGTCGCCCAGCGCGAGGGCGTCCGCGGCCCGGCCGACGACCGGCGTCTGGACCTCGCCCGCGCCCTCCAGCGGGGTCAGCCTCAGACCGACCGGCAGGTACGGGCTGGGCAGCCGGTCGGCCGTGGCGGTGCCGGACGCGAGGTAGCCGCCCGCGAACACGGTCGCCACGCCCGGGCCCGGTCGCCGCACGACCGGGAGCGCGAACAGCGCCGCGGGCCGGGGCCGGAACGCGCGGTAGCCGTCGAACAGGGTCGGGCCGATCAGCCCCGACCCGGCGGCCAGCTCGGTCACCGACGGGTCGGCGCCGGTGATCTCCAGGCTGCCGGTGCCGCCGCCGTTGACGAACTCCAGGTCCGCGACCCGCCGGATGGCCGCGACGGCCTCGACCCGCCGCTCGACCAGTTCGGCAGCCGACTTCCCCTGCATCCACCGGACCACGGCGCCGCGCACCGGCTTCCCGAGCGGGGAGTCACCCAGTCCGGCGATCTGCCCCTCGTAGGCCATCACCCCGACGAGCGAAAACCCGGGTCTCCGGGCGATGGTGGCGGCGAGCGCGCCGGCGTCCCGCGCGGAGTGGACGGGTGAGCGGCGGGGGCCGACGTGCAGGCCCGGCAGCGGTCGCCAGGAGACGTCGAGTTCGAGGCAGACCCGGATCGGCGGGTGGTTCCCGCCCAGGGCGTCCTCGACCAGGTCCAGGTGCTGCGCGGAGTCCACCATGATCGTGGTCCGCGCGCGGGCCTTGTCGTCCGCGGCGAGCCGGCGCAGCGCGCCGTGGTCGGCGGTCGGGTAGGCGACGAGCAGGTCCTCGGACAGGTCGTGCCCGGACAGCCAGAGGGCTTCGGCCAGCGAGTAGCACATCACCCCGGCGTATCCCGGGCGGGCGAGCACTCGTTCGAGCAACCAGCGGACCCGCACGGACTTGCTCGCCACGCGCACCGGCTTGCCGCCGGCCCGGCGGACGAGGTCGGCCGCGTTGTGGTCGAACGCGTCCAGGTCGACGATCGCGAAGGGCGCGTCGAGCGCTTTGGTCGCGGCGTCGAGGCGGCTGCGTGGCTGCATGCGCTCACCGTACTTGAAAGGTGAAAGCTTTTCACCTACGGTGCGTGCAACAGGTCACACCGGAGGTGGGCGTTGGGTACCCCGTGGACGAACTGGGCGCGCACGGCGACGGCCAACCCGCACCGCGTCGAGCACCCGGCCACGGCCGAGGAGCTGGCCGAGGTGGTCGCGGGCGCCCACGCGATCCGGCCCCGCGGCAGCGGCCACTCGTTCACCGACATCGCCGCCGCGCCCGCCGTCGCGCTGGACCTCGACCGGTACACGGGCATCACGGAGATGTCCGGCCCGCTCGTCACGGTGCGCGCCGGCACCACGCTCCGGCAGTTGAACGCCCTGCTGGACCGCCTCGGCCTGGCCCTGGCGAACCTCGGCGACATCGACGCCCAGACCGTCGCCGGCGCCATCTCGACCGGCACGCACGGCACGGGCGCCCAGCTCGGTGGCCTGTCCACGCAGGTCACGGCGCTGGAACTGGTGCTGGCGACCGGTGAGACCGTCCGCTGCTCCGCGTCGGAACGCCCGGACCTGTTCCACGCGGCCCGCGTCGGGCTCGGCGCGCTGGGCGTGATCAGCACGGTGACGCTGCGCTGCGTCCCCGCGTTCGTGCTGCACGCGCGCGAGTCGCCGGAGCGGCTGGACCGGGTGCTGGAGGAGTTCGACCACCTGACGGCCGTCGAGGACCACGTGGAGTTCCACTGGTTCCCGCACAGCGACAACGTGATCCTCAAGCGCAACAACCGGACCGACGAACCTGCCGCGCCCTTGTCGAGGTTGCGCCAGTTCTACGAATACGAGGTCATGGAGAACGGGGCGTTCGGCTTGGTGTGCCGGGTGGCGCGCGCCTTGCCGAGCACGACTCGCGGCCTGAACCGGGTGTGCGGGAACCTGATCTCCGAACGCGTCTACCGCGACGCCTCCCACCGCGTCTTCGTCACGCCGCGCCGGGTCAGGTTCGTGGAATCGGAATACGCCATCCCCCGCACCGCCCTGCACGACGTGCTGGAGGAACTCCGCGCGGCGATCGCCCGCCTGGACCACGGGGTGATCGTGCCGATCGAGGTCCGCGTGGCCCAGGGCGACGACATCTGGCTGTCCACCGCCCACGGCCGGGACACGGCGTACATCGCGGTGCACCAGTACCTCGGCATGCCCTACCGCCGGTACTTCGACGCCTTCGAGGAGATCGCGGGCGCGGTGGGCGGGCGTCCGCACTGGGGCAAGATGCACAGCCTCACCGCGCCGGACCTGACCGCCCGGTACCCGCACTTCGCCGATTTCACGGCCCTGCGGGACACCCTCGACCCGGCCCGGAAGTTCACGAACTCCTACCTGGACCGGGTGCTGGGCTCCTAGAGGGCATCCTCGATCGGCGTGGAGCCCGAGACCAGCTCGTAGGTGCGGCCGGCCGTGGAGGGGGTGTCGAGGAGCTTGACCACCACCGCCGCCACGTCCGCGCGGGGAACGTCGCCGCGGCGCACGGTGTCGGCCAGTTCGACCTGGCCGGTGCCGGGGTCGTCGGTGAGCCGTCCGGGGCGGAGGATCGTCCAGTCCAGCGGGCGCGCCTTGAGGTCGTCCTCGGCTTCGCCCTTGGCCTTCAGGTAGGCGTCGAAGACCTCGTCGCCCGTGGTGCGGCCGATCCCCGTGGTGCTGATCTGCACGAAGCGGGTCACGCCGGCCTGTTCGGCGGCCGACGCGAACAGCGCCGAGGCCGCCCGGTCCACCGTGTCCTTGCGGGCGACCCCGCTGCCGGGACCCGCGCCCGCGGCGAAGAGGGCCGCGTCCGCGCCCTCCAGGTGTTCGGCGACCGAGGCCCGGTCCGCCGCCTCCAGGTCGCAGAGGACCGGGGTGCCGCCGGCGTCCCGGACGTCCGGGAAGTGGTCCGGGTTGCGGACCAGGGAGACGACCTCGTCCCCGCGTCGCGCCAACAGCTCCGTCGTCAACAGTGCGATCTTGCCGTGCCCACCCGCGATCACCACACGCATGACCGCCAACCTAGATCAGGCGACCGGGTCCGGCACCGTGGCGAGGACCTGCTCGTAGACCAGCTCGTTGACCCAGCGGGTGGTGGCGGTGTCCTCGACGGGCACCGTCTCGTTGCGACCGGCCACGTCCACCGACAGGGCC
The DNA here is from genome assembly GCF_040647305.1 of Saccharothrix sp. NPDC042600. Classification (NCBI taxonomy): domain Bacteria; kingdom Bacillati; phylum Actinomycetota; class Actinomycetes; order Pseudonocardiales; family Pseudonocardiaceae; genus Saccharothrix; species Saccharothrix sp. NPDC042600. The sequence continues at coordinate 58,410 of NZ_JBEZBW010000013.1, forward strand.
GACTCCTCGTCCGCCAGCAGGACCGAGACGCCGTAGCGGCGCACGCGGGGCAGGCAGTTCGACAGGTAGTCGTGGGTCAGCGCCACCGACGACGGCAGCACGGCCGCCGCGTTGCCGAACCGCGCGAACGGCACGGCGGAGGCGAGCGCGGTCCGCCAGTGGCGGGCCACCGCGAGGACGCCGATGATGCGGACCGCGGCGGGCGGCACGCGGCCGTCCATCTCCGGCCACACCCAGGTGGACACGGTGGTGCGGTCGGTCTCCGGGCCGGCGCCCAGGCACACGCGCTCGGCGTGCGCGTCGGCGAGCAGCTCCGCGACGACGATGACCTTGCGGCCCATGAGGACCATCTCCGGCAGGACCACGCCGTGCCAGCCGAGGCGCACCGCCGCCGCCGCGGCGAGGTCCGCCGCGTCACCGGGCAGTTCGGGAACCGGGATCGCCGTGGCCGACAGCGCCCGTGCGTCGCCGGTGTCCGCGATCCGTGCTGGGGTGCTGCTCACGCCAGGGCCTCCTCGGCAACCACGGCGGGAGGACCGCCGCGTTTCGACTCGTGCTCTGCATAAGGCCTACCACCCGGGCACCCCGCCGTTCCCCGGCTCGCGGGGCCCCTGCGATCGACGGCGTCGAGCGGTCGGTAACCGGTCGAAACCCCGGACCGCGAGTTCGGCCCGGCGGTGCTGCCGTCCGGGTGACGTCGAGCGGGCGGAGCAGGCGAAAAACGTGCTCAGCGTGCACACCCCACGCACGCGCCGGCCCCGGAAGTGACGGCGCTCACCACACACCCCACCCCCCGACCGACCGCTCACCGATCAAAACCGACCGACCGCCCACCGCTCGTCGGCCCACGCGACCGGGAGGACGAAATCCGCGGGCGCTGGGCGGCGGGAAGGCGGGAGGAAGCGGCGGCGCGGGCGGAGTTCCGGTGGCCCGCGGGAGATCCGAGCACTGCGGGTGGGTGCCGGCGGAGCCGGGCGAGGTGGCGGGCCGCCTGCCGCGCGGAGGACGCGAGCCGGGCTGGCGGGCAGCTCGCAACCAGCGCACCCGGCGCACCCGCACCCCCTCGCGGCCGGCGCGCGGCGGGGGCGGCGCGGCTGGCGGGGGCGGCGCGGCTGGCGGGGGCGGCGCGGCTGGCGGGAGGCGGCGGGGGCGGGGCGGCTGGCGGGGGCGGCGGGGGCGGCGGGGGGCAGGCGGCGGCGCGGCCGGCAGGGGGCGGGGTGTCGGTCGGTTGAGGCCGGCGGGCCCGGCGGGACCTGCCGCCGGGCACCACCGCCGCGACCCGGGTGGGAGAGGTCCCCGGTCGCCTCGCCGGTGACCCGTCAACACCCCCATGATGACGGTCCGGCTCGACCCCGACTATGCCGCTCCCGCCGCCGTACCGGCAGGTCGTGGGCGTGGTCAGATGTGGTCAACCCGCTCGGCGCGCGTGAACGGGCACCTCGCCACCGATCACCATCCACCGCATGGAATCCCCGATCGTCGTGCACACCGACCCCGGCTTGGACGACGCGCTCGCCCTGCTCTACCTGTTCGCCGCGGGAGCCGACGTCGTCGCCGTCGGCAGCGTGCACGGCAACCTGCCCGCCGAGCCGGCCGCCCACAACGCGCTCCGGGTGCTCGAACTGGCGGGCCGCGGGGACGTCCCGGTCGCGGTCGGCGCGGACCGGTTGCGGGACGGCTCCTCCCCGCCGCCCGAGCTGAGCGGTCTGGTCGTGCACGGTCCCGACGGGCTGGGTGGGCGGTGCGGTCCTCCCCCGCTGCGCCGGCCGGTCGACGGGTCGGCCGCCGAGCAGCTGGTCCGGCTGGCCCGGGCGCGCCCCGGTGGACTCACCGTGCTCGAACTCGGTCCCCTGACCAACCTCGCCCTGGCGCTGGACCTCGAACCCCGGCTCCCCGACCTGCTGCGGCGCGTGGTGTGGATGGGCGGTTGCCTCGCCGCCCCCGGCGACGTCACGCCGTTCGCCGACGCCAACGCCTTCCACGACCCGGAGGCCGCCGAGCACGTGCTGGCCGCCGGGTTCCCGCTCACCGTCGTCCCAGTCGACGCCACCGCGCCGGCCACCGCCGACGAGCGCTGGCTGACCGCCGTCGAGACCGCGCCCGGCCCGGTCGCCCGGCGGGTCACCGCGTGGATGGGCCACTACGTACACACCCAGACCTCGGAGGACGGCGAGCGCCGGTGCCGCCTGGACGACGTGGTGGCCGCCGCGATCGCCCTCGAACCGGACCTGGCCCTGGTCACCGAACGCCTGGAGGTGACCTGCGAGACCACCGGCCACTGCCGGGGCCGCCTGCTCACCGACCGGCGCGCGATCCGGTTCGGCGTGACCCTGCCCCCGAGACGACCCGTGGACGTGGTCCTCGCCGCCCGCACCGACGTGGTGCTGGACCGGCTGCTGCGCGCGGTCGTGGGAGGTCCGGCAAGATCCTCGGCGTGAGGTGGACCGTGGAGCGGACCGGTGTCGACGTCGTCGCCGAGGCCGACCGCCGGGGCACCCCGCGCGGCCAGTTCTGGCCGTGGTTCGCGGCCAACGTGAGCGTCTACGGCGTCACCACCGGCGTCTACGTGGTCGCCGGCGGCCTGGGGTGGTGGCAGGCGCTGGTCGCGATCGTCCTCGGCGTGGCGCTGTCGTACCCGTTGCTGGGCCTGGTGGCGGTGGCCGGCGCCCGCGGCGGCGCGCCCACGATGGTCCTGTCGCGGGCGGCGTTCGGCGTGCACGGCAACCTCCTCCCCGGGGTGGCCAACTACCTCGCGCTGGTCGGCTGGGAGACCCTCGCGGTGACGCTCGGCGCGCTGTCCGCCCGGACCGTCCTGACCCGCCTCGGCGTCGCTCCCGGACCCGCGCTGGTGATCGGGTTCCTGCTGGTCGCGGGCCTGTCGATCGTGCTCGGCGTGTACGGCTACGACGTGATCATGCGGGTGCACCGGTGGATCAGCGTGGCCCTCGGCGTGGCCACGGTCGGGTACCTGGCGTTCGCGCTGCCCGGCCTCGGCCTCCCGGCGAGCGGCGGCACGGCCGGCATCGCGCACGGGGCCGCGCTGGTGGCCGCGGCGACCGGACTCGGCTGGGTGACCGGCGGCGCGGACTACAGCCGGTACCTGCCCCGCACGTCGCCGCCGCGGGCCGTCGCCGGGTGGACCGCGCTGGGCGGCGCGCTGCCGCCGCTGGTCCTGATGGCCGCGGGCGTCCTGCTCACCGCCGACCCGGACCTCGCCGCCGCCGCGGCCGTCGACCCGATCGGCGCGCTCGCCGCCCGCCTGCCGACGTGGTTCCTGCTGCCGTTCCTCGGCGCGGTCCTGCTCAGCCTGGTCGCCTCGGGGACGCTCGGCGTCTACTCGTCCGGCCTGACCCTCCAGGCGCTGGGCGTGCGGATCAGGCGACCGGTGACGGTGCTGGTCGACGGGGCGCTGGTGGTGGCGTTCGGCGGGTACGTGGTGTTCGGCGCGCCGGACTTCCTCGGGCCGTGGCAGACCTTCCTCACCGCGCTGGGCGTGATGGCCGCCGCGTGGGTCGGGGTGTTCGCCACGGACCTGCTGCTGCACCGCCGCGCCGGGTACGCGACCGTCGAGCTGGACGACCCGCGCGGCCGGTACGGGCGGGTCAACCCGGCCGGGGTCGGCGCGCTGGTCCTCGGCGCGGCGGCGGGGTTCGCGCTCGGCCCGGCGGTCGCGTTCGCGCTGGCCGCGGGGCTGTACGCGGCGCTCACCGCATCCGCTGGATGATCTCGTCGGCGCGCGGGTCGGAGAGCAGGTCGTAGAGCTCCCAGGCCGCCTCGCGCTCGCGGTTGCCGGGCAGGCCGGCCGCCTCCCGCAGGTCGGCCAGGCGCAGCAACGCGTCCGCCTCGCCCCGCCGGTCCCCGCCGCGCCGGAACGCCCGCACCGCCCGTTCGACGGCGTCCCGGTCACCGCCGCGCAGCGCCGCCAGCCGCAGCCACGCCCGCCCCTGGCCGTCGTGGATCTCCAGCTCCTCGAACAGCCGCAGCGCGGTCCGCGCCTCGTCCTCGGTCCCGGCGCGGGCGAGCAGCACCTCGGCCGTGCCCTCCCGGTCGCCGACCTCGGCGAAGATCCGCAGCGCCTCCTCCGCCGGCGCCGCCGCCGGGTCGCCCTCCTCCACCGCCAGGAACACCAGGCCGGCCAACGTCCACGCCTGCCCGTACCGGTCGCCGCGCCGCCTGCGGACCTTCAGCGCGTACTCCAGCCGGGCGCGGCTCGCCGCGAAGCACCGCTGCTCCTTGAACGCCATCGCGAGGTTCGTGGACACCCACGCGTCGGCCTCCGCGTCCAGCGCCCGGCGCGCCGCCCGCAACGCGGCCTCGTGCGTCTCCACCCACACCGACAGCGGTCGGCGCACCTGGAGCCAGTCCCACAGGACCACCGCCAACTGCCACGCCGGCGCCCACAGGCCGTGCCGGTGCGCGAGCCGGATCACCGGCGCGAAGTTCTCCGCCTCGGCGTCGCACCAGGCCAGCGCCTCCTCGTAGCCGGTGAACCGCAGCGGGGTGATGCCGGCCGCCTTCGGCGGGGTGAACGGGACGGCCCGGGTCGGCGCGAGCACCCGGCCCGCCGCCCGCGCGGTGTGGACGTACCACTCGGCCAACCTCCGGGCCGCCTCCACCTCGTCCGGTTCGGGCCGCTCCGCCGCGTACGCCCGGAGCAGGTCGTGCAGCCGGTACCGGCCGTCGGCGTGCTCGACCAGGTGCCCGGCGGCCAGGTCCTCCAGCAGGTCCGCCGCGTCGGTCCCGGCGAGCGCGGTCGCCGCGGCCACGCCGATGTGCGCGCCCCGGTACCGGCCGAGCAGCCGGAACAGCCGCGCCGCCGGGCCGGGCAGCTCGCGGTAGGACCAGCCGATGACCGCCCGCAGCGCGGTGGACTCGTCGCCGGTGTCCAGGCTGTCCAGCCGCCGCCGCTCGTCGGCCAGGCGGGCAGCGAGGTCGCGGCCGGGGTGCCGGGCCAGCCACTCACCCGCGATGCGCAGCGCCAGCGGCAACCCGCCGCACTGCCGCACGAGCACGTCGTCGGGCCGGCTGCCGGTGACGCTCGCCACCAGCTCCGCCGACTCCCCGGCGGTCATCGGGTGCACGGTGACGCGGGTGACGCCGGTCCGGACGGCGAGCCCGGTCAGCTCGCGGCGGCTGGTGACCAGGACCGCGCACGTCGCGGAACCGGGCAGCAGCGGCGTGAGCTGGTCGAGGCGGGCGGCGTTGTCCAGGACGAGCAGCACCCGGCGGCCGTCGAGCACCGACCGGAACAGGGTGGCGCGCTCGGACAGGCCGGCCGGGACGTCGCGCATGCCGAGGGCGGTGAGGAACTCCTCCAGCACGTCCGCCGGGTGCGCCGGGGCCTGGGCGGGCGAGAAGCCGTGCAGGTCGGCGAAGAGCTGGCCGTCCGGGTAGCGGTCCTTCACGTCGTGCGCGACGCGCAGCGCGAGGCTGGACTTGCCCACGCCCGGCGGACCCTCGACCACCACGACGCGCGGCGACCCGTCGGCCCGTTCGCCGTCCAGCGCGGCGCGGATGCGGCGCACCTCGTCCGCGCGCCCGACGAACGGGCTGACCACGGCGGACAGCTGCGCGGGGCGGCGGCGCAGCGCGGCGATCAACCGCCCGCCGGCGCCCAGCGCCCGGTCCACCTGCTCGGCGAGGTCGAGCTTGGGCGCGCGGCGACCGCGTTCGACGCCGGCGAGGTGGCTCGGGTCGTAGTTGGTGCTCTCGGCGAGCGCGCGGAAGGAACGCCCCTGCTCCTCGCGCAGCTGCTTCATGAGCTTGCGGAAGGTGTCGTGCTCGGGCGCGCTCAGCACCGCACCACCGCCGCGTAGTACGGGTACCGGTCACCGGGACCGGAGTCGTCGGCGAACAGGCACGGGACCGGGACGACCGGCGTGCCGGCCGGCAGCAGGGCGGCGACCTCGGCGCGGGTGCGCAGGGTCGGGCGGCCGGGCAGCAACGCCGCCACGGCGTGCAGTTCGGGGGCGGTGTCGGCGCTCGGGTGGCTCAGGACCAGGACGCTGCCCGGCGCGAGCCGCGCCAAGTAGTCGGCCACGAGTTCGGCGGGTCCGTCGGCGTCGGGCAGGTGCTGCAGCACCGACAGCATCAGCACCCCCACCGGTCGGGTGACGTCCACCAGGCCCAGGACCACTTCGGGGTCCCGCACGTCCGCTCGCAGGACGGCGACGTCGTCACGCCCCTCCGCCGCCAGCGTCGTGTGCGCGACCACGTCCGGGTCCACGTCCACGCAGGCCACGGGGCAGTCCACCAGCTCGAACACCGAGTCGTCCCGGGGCGCGCCGCACCCCAGGTCCAGCACCTGGCCGACCGCCGCCACCCGCGCCGCCGCCCGGCGGACGAACGCCCGGTGCTCCCGCTCCAGCCGGACCGGCAGCGGGGACCGCGCGGCCACCTCCTCGACCAGCCGCCGGTCGGGGTCGTAGTTCGCGATCCCGCCGAGGAGACCGTCGTGGACCCCGGCCATGGTCGGCTCGTCCAGTGTCACGGGCCCACCGTAGAGGGAGCGCCAAACGGTGCGACGAAGATCACTACGGCGGGCTACCGCACGACGAACGGACGCGGCCATCCGAGTGACGCAGATCACCGCCGGAACGGGTGGCGGGGGGACTCCCGCACAACGAGAAATCCCCCGCCTCCGAACTCGGAAGCGGGGGATTCCCGTTGCTGTGGGCGAGGGGGGAGTTGAACCCCCACGTCCTTTCGGACACACGGACCTGAACCGTGCGCGTCTGCCATTCCGCCACTCGCCCGGAGCGACGTGGAGAACACTAGCACGGCCTCCGTCCGGGTTACCAATTGCCCCGTGTACCGGCACGTCACCCCGGATACGATCGGTGCCAGAAGTCGACCGAGTCGGAGGGTTGCCGTGGGCCTCGTGGAGCGCTTTGAGCGCCGTCTCGAAGGCATCGTGGGCAACACCTTCGCGCGTGTGTTCGGCGGGAACGTCGTCCAGGAGGAAGTGATCCCCGCGCTCCAGCGCGAGGCGGAGGTCAACATCCGCGAACTGGCGGGCGGCCGGCTCCTCGCCCCGAACCACTACATGGTCCTGCTGGGTCCCCAGGACCACGATCGGCTTGCCGGTGACGGCCAGGATGAACTACGCATCACCCGTGCACTGGGGGACTCCATCCGGGAGTACCTGGAGGAGAGCGGATGGGATACCTATGGTGACGTCGTAGTCTCCTTGGAGCGCTCCGACGCGCTGCACACCGGACAGTTCCGAACCAGCTCGTCCGTCGACCCCGACGTGAAAGTTGCCAGCCGACGGTCAGCACCACCTCGCACAGGAGACGGATCGATGAGCCAGCCTCCCGGCTACGGACAACAGGGCCAGCCCGGCTACGACCCCTACGCGCAGGGCGGCTACGGCCAGCAGGGCTACGACCAGGGCTACGGCCAGCAGCAACCGGGTTACGACCAGGGCTACGGCCAACAGCAGCAGGGCTACGACCAGGGCTACGGCCAGCAGCCCGGCTACGGCGGCCAGCAGGGCTACGACCAGGGCTACGGCCAGCAGGGGTACGACCAGGGCTACGGGCAGCAGGGCTACGACCAGGGCTACGGCCAGCAGCCGGGTTACGGCCAGCAGGGCTACGACCAGGGTTACGGCCAGCAGGGGTACGACCAGGGCTACGGCCAGCAGCCCGGCTACGGCCAGGCGCCCGGCGGCTACCCGGACCCGTCCCAGGGCTACGCCCCGCCCGCCGTGCAGTCCGGCCCGCGCCAGCTCAACGCGACGCTGCACCTGGACGACGGTTCGAACCGCACCTACAACCTCAAGCAGGGCGGCAACGTCGTGGGTCGCGGCCAGGAGGCGGACTTCCGCCTGCCCGACACCGGCGTGTCCAGGAGGCACCTGGAGATCACCTGGGACGGGCACAGTGCCATGCTCGCTGATCTCGGTTCGACAAACGGCACCACGGTGAACGGCACTCCAGTGCAGACTTGGCAGCTCGCGGAAGGCGACGTCGTCCGCATCGGCCACTCCTCGCTGGTCTTCCGCACCCAGGGCTAGGGGTCGAAGCGGGCGGGTGACGGCGGAAGAGTCAGGAGCGGTTACAACCGGTGCCAGAGCTGGTGATGCAGCTGACCAGAGCGGGTTTCCTCGTCCTGCTCTGGTTGTTCGTGTTGGCTGCGCTGAGAGTGGTCCGCTCCGACCTGTACGCGGCGTCGGGACTGCGCGTTCCGACGCCCGGTCTGCGGAGAGGGACCGGCAAGGCCGGTAAGGGCGGCAAGGCGCCCCGGCAGCTCGTCGTGACGCACGGCGCGCTGGCGGGCACCCGCATCTCCCTGGACGGCAGGCCGATCCTGATCGGCCGCGCCGACGACTCGACGCTCGTGCTGGACGACGACTTCGCGTCGACCCGGCACGCGCGCCTGTCGCTGCGCGGCACCGACTGGTACGTGGAGGACCTGGGCTCCACGAACGGCACCTACCTCGACCGGGCGAAGGTCACGGCCCCACTCCGGGTCCCGCTCGGCACCCCGATCCGTATCGGCAAAACGGTGATCGAGCTGCGCACATGACCCTCGTCCTTCGATACGCGGCCCGCAGCGACCGGGGCCTGGTCCGCTCCAACAACCAGGACTCCGTGTACGCGGGCCCCCGCCTGCTCGCGCTCGCCGACGGCATGGGTGGCCACGCCGCGGGCGAGGTCGCCAGCAAGGTGGTCATCGCCGCCCTGGCCCCGCTCGACGACGACGAGCCGGGCGACGACCTGCTGGGCCAGCTCCGCGACGCGGTCATCGCGGGCAACGGCGCGATCTCCGAGCTGGTGCAGTCCGACCCCGACCTGGACGGCATGGGCACGACGCTCACCGCTGTCCTGTTCGCGGGCACCCGCCTCGGCATGGTGCACATCGGCGACTCGCGCGCCTACATGATGCGCAACGGCACGTTCACGCAGATCACGCACGACGACACGTTCGTCCAGTCGCTGATCGACGAGGGCCGGATCACCGAGGAGGAGGCCGCGACGCACCCGCAGCGGTCGCTGCTGCTGCGCGCCCTCACCGGGCACGAGGTGGAGCCGCGGCTGATGGTGCGCGAGGCCCGGCCCGGCGACCGGTACCTGCTGTGCTCCGACGGCCTGTCCGGCGTGGTCAGCATGGAGACCCTGGAAGAGGCCATCCGCATCCCGGACCCGCAGGCGTGCGCGGACCGGATGATCGAGCTGGCGCTCAAGGGCGGCGGACCGGACAACGTGACGGTCGTGGTCGCCGACGTGGTGGACATCGACTTCGGGGAGGACGCCCCGATAGTGGGCGGCGCGGCCGGTGACGGCAGCGAAGACCCACCACCCCCCGACTCGCCCGCCTCGCGGGCGAGTTCGATAACGGGGCCCCGACCGGTCCCGCAGCGCGTCGAGCCGCCGCAGCCGCCCCCGCGGCGGTCGCGCGGCGGGAAGGTCAAGGCGCTGCTGCTGGTCGTGTTCGTGCTCCTGCTGCTGGTCGCGGCCGGTCTGGGCACCCGCTGGTACGTGCTGCGCCAGTACTACGTGGGCGCCGCGCCGGACGGCCAGGTGTCGATCTTCCGCGGGGTCACCGGCAGCATCTTCGGCTTCGACCTGCACAGCCTGGTCGAGGGCTCGTGCCCGCCGGGCGCGCAGGCGTGCGAGCCGATCACCGTGGACGACCTGAAGGTGGCCACGCGGGACGTGGTGCGCAACGGCATCACCGACGTGGACGGCCTGGAGGGCGCGCGCGAGGCGATCCGCCGCCTGCGCACCGAGCAGACGCTGCCGCTGTGCCCGAAGGAGCAGCCGACCACCACCACGACGACCGCACCCCAGCCGGGTCTGGACCCGTCCGCAACCACCGCGGCGCCGCCGACGTCCACCACTCAGGAGGGCACGCCGCTGCCCACGCCCGTGCAGAAGCCGGGCACGGACTGCCGGAAGGGTCAGTAGACGCATGGGTTCGCCGGTCCCCGGCGCGGAGGGCACGCCGCTCTCGGCGGCGAGCAGCACCTCGCCGGGTCTGAAGCCGCCCACGCGGCGGAGCAGCGAACTCTTCCTGCTCGCGTTCGCGGCGGGCCTGGTGACGATCGCGCTGATCCTGGTCGAGGCGAACCAGGAGCAGGAGCTCACCATGCGCATCGTGTGGTTGGGCCTGGCCTACCTGGGCGTGCTCACCGTCGCGCACCTCGCGGTGCGCAAGTGGGCGCCTTACGCCGACCCGGTGATCCTGCCGTGCGTGGCCCTGCTCAACGGCCTGGGCCTGGTCATGATCCACCGCATCGACCTGGCCAAGGAGGGCGACACGCTGCCCGGCGGCGGCGTCTGGTCGCCCGCCGCGCCCAAGCAGGTGCTGTGGACGGCGATCGCGCTGGTGCTGTTCTGCATCGTGCTCGCGGTGCTGTCCGACCACCGCACGCTGGCCCGCTACGGCTACACGTTCGGGTTCCTCGGCCTGGTCGCGCTGGTGCTGCCCGGTGTGCTGCCCAGCTTCATCGCGCCGGAGATCAACGGCGCGAAGATCTGGTTGAGCTTCGGCGCGTTCTCCATCCAACCGGGTGAGTTCGCGAAGATCCTGCTGATGGTGTTCTTCGCCGCGTTCCTGGTGTCCAAGCGCGAGCTGTTCACCGCCGCCGGGCGCCGGGTGCTGGGCCTGGACCTGCCGCGCGCCCGCGACCTCGGGCCGCTGGTCGCCGCGTGGGCGGTCGGCGTGAGCATCATGGTCCTCCAGAAGGACCTCGGGTCGTCGCTGCTCTTCTTCGGCATCGTGCTCGTACTCCTGTACGTGGCGACCGAACGCGCGGCGTGGGTGGTGCTCGGCGTGGGCATGTTCTGCGTCGGCGCGGTGGTGGCGTGGCGGCTGTTCGGCCACGTGCAGATCCGCGTGCAGAACTGGCTGGACCCGTTCGCCGACCCGTCGGGCAAGGGCTACCAGATCCTGCAGTCGCTGTTCGGCCTGGGCACCGGCAACATGTTCGGCGCCGGCCTGGGCGGCGGGCGGCCGGACGAGATCCCCGAGGCCAACACCGACTTCATCACCGCCGTGATCGGCGAGGAGCTGGGCTTCGTCGGCCTGTCCGCGGTGCTGGTGCTCTACACGGTGCTGGCGCTGCGCGGCATGCGCAACGCGCTGGCCGTGCGCGACACGTTCGGCAAGCTGCTCGGCGGCGGCCTGTCGTTCGCGATCGCCTTCCAGATCTTCATCGTCGTCGGCGGCGTGACCAAGCTGATCCCGATGACCGGCATCACCGCGCCGTTCCTGTCCTACGGCGGCTCGTCGCTGCTGGCCAACTACATGCTGGTCGCGTTGCTGCTGCGGATCTCGGACGCGGCGCGCGCGCCGAAGACGACGCCGAAACCGCGCCCGCAGCAACCCGCGATCGCCGACCAGTTCACTGTCATGGTGGAGCGTCCCAAATGAACACACCGCTCCGCCGCGTCGGCCTCGCCATGATGGTGATGATGTTGCTGCTCCTGGGCAACGCCACCTACGTGCAGGTCATCAAGGCCGACGACTACCGCAAGAACCCGCTGAACCGGCGCGTGCTGCTCGACCAGTACTCGCGGGAGCGCGGGCAGATCATCGCCGCCGACGGCACGCCGATCGCGACCGTGGAGAAGACCACGGACCGGCTGCGGTACCTGCGCAAGTACGCCAACGGCCCGGCGTTCGCGCCGGTGACCGGCTTCTTCTCCACCACCTACGGCACGTTCGGCCTGGAGCGGGTCGAGGACGACCTGCTCAACGGCTCGGACGACCGGCTGTTCGCGCGCCGCGTGTCCGCCCTGATCACGGGCCGGGACCCGAAGGGCGGCAGCCTCCAGCTCACCATCAACGCGGCGCTGCAGCAGGTCGCCTACGAGAAGCTGCAGGGCGTGACCGGCTCGGTGGTGGCGATCCGGCCGCAGACCGGCGAGATCCTCGCCATGGTGTCCACGCCGTCCTACGACCCGAACCTCCTGGCCAGCCACGACGTGGACGAGCAGGAGAAGGCGTGGCTGGAGTACACCGCCGCGGACGGCCCGCAGCCCACCCGCAACCGGTCGGTGGCCGAGATCTACCCGCCCGGGTCGACGTTCAAGCTGATCGTGGCCGCCGCCGCCCTGGAAGAGGGCGCGAACAAGGAGACCCAGGTCGACGGCCGCCCGGTGATCACCCTGCCGGGCACCGAGCAGCCGCTGCCCAACTTCAACGACACGACGTGCGGCAACGGCGTCACCGCCACCCTCCAGGAGGCGCTGGCCAAGTCGTGCAACACGGCGTTCGCTGTGCTCGCCGACCAGCTCGGCCCGGAGAAGCTGCGCAAGAAGGCCCGCGAGTTCGGGTTCGACGACGCCGAGCTGACCGTCCCGCTGTCGGTGGCCACCTCGACGATGGGCCCGATGCCGGACAAGCCGTCGGTGTACCAGAGCGGCATCGGCCAGCGGGACGTGCGGGTGACCCCGCTGCAGAACGCGATGATGGCCGCCACCATCGCCAACGGCGGCGCGCGCATGAAGCCGCACTTCGTGCAGAAGATCCTCGCCCCCGACCTGTCGGTGATCAGCGAGACCAAGCCCGACGAGCTCGACGAGGCGATGGACCCCGACGAGGCGGCGCTCCTGCGCGACATGATGGTCGAGTCGGAGAAGAACACCGGCGGCACCGGCAAGCTGTCCGGGGTGACCATCGCGTCGAAGACCGGCACCGCCGAGCACGGCGCGAAGGTCAGCGAGAACAACCCGCACGCCTGGTACGTGGCGTTCGCGCCGGCCGACAAGCCGGAGATCGCGATCGCCGTGATCGTCGAGAACGGCGGTCAGCAGGGCCTGTCCGCGACCGGCGGCCGGGTGGCCGCGCCGATCGGCCGCGCGGTCATCGGCGCGTACCTCGGGAGCCGCTGATGCTGACCTCCGGCCAGTTGCTCGCCGAGCGGTACCGCCTGTCCCGGCGGATCGCGGTCGGCGGCATGGGCGAGGTCTGGGAGGCCGCGGACACCCGGCTGGACCGCAAGGTGGCGGTCAAGGTGCTCAAGGCGGAGCTGTCCGGGGACTCGGAGTTCCTCAACCGGTTCCGCATCGAGGCGCGCACGACCGCGTCGCTGAACCACCCGGGCATCGCCGCGGTGCACGACTACGGCGAGACCGCGTCGATCCCGGACGGGCCGGAGGACACCGCGTACCTGGTGATGGAACTGGTCGAGGGCGAGCCGCTGGCGGCGATCATCGCCCGCGGCCGGCTCGGCGCGGACCGCACCCTGGACCTGCTGGAGCAGGCGGGCAACGCGTTGCAGGCCGCGCACGAGCGGGGCCTGGTGCACCGGGACGTGAAGCCCGGCAACATCCTGGTCACCCCGACCGGCAAGGTGAAGATCACCGACTTCGGCATCGCCAAGGCCGCCGACGCCGCGCCGGTCACGCACACCGGCATGGTGATGGGCACCGCGCACTACATCGCGCCGGAGCAGGCCCTGGGCCACGCCGCCGAACCGGCGAGCGACGTCTACGCGCTGGGCGTGTGCGGCTACGAGTGCCTGACCGGGCACCGGCCGTTCCTGTCCGAGAACGCGGTGACCGTCGCGATGATGCACATCCGGGACGTCGCGCCGCCGCTGCCGCCGGACGTGCCGCCGGGGCCGCGCGCGCTGATCGAGGCGACCCTGGTCAAGGACCCGCGGCAGCGCTACCGCAACGGCGGCGAGTTCGCGGCGGCGGTCAGCGCGGTGCGCAACGGCCAGCCGCTGCCGGTGCCGACGGGCCTGGCCATGGCGGTGGCGCCACCGCCGCCGGCGTTCACCGGCGCGCAGGTGACCCACCCGGGCATCCCGGTCACCCACCCCGGCTCGCGGCCGGGCATGCAGCCCGTGCCGCCGGTCAACACTCCGCGCACGGGCGCTTTCGGTCCGTTGCCGCCGCCCCCGCGACCACCGGGGCGCAACCGCGCGCTGCTGTGGGTTATGGTCGCTGTGCTGGTGGCCGTGCTGCTGGTGCTCGGCGTGGTCCTCCTGCGCGCGATGGGTGACGACGAAGTGCCGAGCGGCACGGGCACGACCCCCTCCAGCGGGACGAACCAGGTGGGCGCCACGAGTGCCCGCACCTCGCCGCAGGACTCGACCGACCGGATCCCCGGCACCCCGAAGGTCACGATCACCGAGTCCGACTTCGTCGGCAGGCCTGCCGACGAGGTGGTGAGGAAGCTCGACGGGTACGGCCTGGAGCCCGAGGTGCACGCCGACCAGGGCGGTGCGCCGCGGGACGCGAAGCGGTGCCTGGTGTCGGACGTGAGCCCGACCGGTGAGGTTGCGATCGGCTCACGGGTGACGGTGACGTGTGTACCGACGTGACGGCGGAACGGTACGAAGGCGGACGGAAGCGATGGCAGGACCGTTGACGAGGAGCGGGACGAAGCACTGATGAGCACTCCGCGACTGCTCTCCAACCGCTACGAGCTGGGTGAGACCCTCGGATACGGCGGCATGTCGGAGGTGCACAAGGGCCGCGACGTCCGGCTCGGCCGGGACGTGGCGATCAAGGTGCTGCGCGCCGACCTCGCCCGCGACGCCCAGTTCCAGGAGCGGTTCCGCAGGGAGGCGCAGAACTCCGCGGCGCTGAACCACCCCGCCATCGTCGCGGTCTACGACACCGGTGAGACCAACACCGAGTACGGGCCGCTGCCGTACATCGTGATGGAGTACGTGGACGGCCGCACGCTGCGCGACATCGTCAAGACGCAGGGCCCCATGTCGGGCAAGCGCGCGATGGAGATCATGGCGGACGTCTCGGCGGCGCTGGACTTCAGCCACCGGCACGGGATCGTGCACCGGGACGTGAAGCCCGCCAACGTGATGATCACCAGATCCGGCGCGGTGAAGGTGATGGACTTCGGCATCGCCCGGGCCGTGCACGACGGCCAGGCGGCGGTGACCCAGACGGCGGCCGTCATCGGCACCGCCCAGTACCTGTCACCGGAGCAGGCGCGCGGCGAGGCGGTGGACGCCCGGTCGGACGTGTACGCGTCGGGCTGCGTGCTGTTCGAGCTGCTGACCGGCGAGCCGCCGTTCACCGGCGACTCGCCCGTGGCGGTGGCCTACCAGCACGTGCGGGAGGACCCGAAGCCGCCGTCGGCGCTGAACCCGAAGGTGACGCCGGCGCTGGACGCCATCGTGCTCAAGGCGATGGCCAAGGGCCCCGCGAACCGCTACCAGTCGGCCGCCGAGATGCGCGCGGACCTGGTGCGCGTGCTGTCCGGGCAGCGCCCGTCCGCGCCCGCGGTGATGACGCCCGAGGACCGGACCGCGGTGCTCAACCAGTCGCCGCGCACCGAGGTCGCGTCGACCGGCGGCCGGCACCGGCCGTCGGCGCTGCGCGAGGAGCCCGCCGAGTACGACCCGCTCGCGGACGAGGAGGAGGAGCGGCGCGCCCGGCGCAAGAAGACGATCATGATCACGCTGGTCGTCCTCCTGTGCGTCGCGGTGCTCGGCCTCGCCGCCTGGATCACCAAGTCGCTGCTCGACGGCGACGACGGCGGCGGTGGCACGACGAAGATCGAGGTACCGCCGCTGAAGGGCCAGACCCAGTCGGCGGCCAGCGCGGAGCTGAGCCGGCTCGGGTTCAACCCGACGGTCAAGAACGTGCCGTGCCAGCCGGGCTCGCAGCCGGCGTGCACCGCCGAGGAGATCGGCAAGGTGATCGACACCGAGCCGGGCGCGGGCACGAAGCTGGACAAGTTCGCCAACGTGACGATCCTGGTGGGCGCGGCGCCCGAGGCGGTCGAGGTGCCGGACGTGCGCGGCCTCAGCGCCGCCGACGCGCAGAAGAAGCTCCAGGAAGCCGGGTGGGCGTTCAAGCAGGACTCGGCGACGGTCGAGGTCGAGGACCCGAAGCTGATCGACAAGGTGGCGAACCAGAACCCGTCGCCGGGCACCAAGGCGCCCAAGGGCAGCACGATCACCGTGACCCTGGGCAAGGGCCCGGACACCGCGCAGCTCCCGGACGTGACCGGCCAGTCCTTCTCCAACGCCAAGGCGACGTTGGAGGGCAACGGCTTCCGGGTGCAGTCCAAGGAGGTCGACAGCCCGGAGGACCAGGGCGAGGTGGTGGCTCAAAACCCCGGCCCCGGCCGCGTGGAGAAGGGCTCGCTGATCACGCTGAGCGTCTCCAGGGGCAACCAGATCCTGATGCCCGACCTGACCGGGCTGACCGAGAGCCAGGCGCGCAACAAGCTGAGCCAGCTCGGGTGGACCGGTGACCTGAACGTGTCCTCGAAGTCGCCGACCAACGACATCACGCAGGACAAGAAGATCATCGACCAGGAGATCAAGCCGAACGCGGCGATCGCCAAGAACGGCCGCGTGAACGTGGTCCTGGCGGAGTTCAAGGTCGGCTCGACGACCACCAGGTAGCGCGCTAGAAGCGAGAAGGCCCCCGGCTGCGCGCCGGGGGCCTTTCGTTTGTCCACAGGGTTGCCCACAGCGGTGGACAACTCGAACGGGTGTTCGATTCAGGCGCGCTGAGCTGCGGCGGCGAGCTGGCGCATGCCGTTCTCCAGGCGGGCCACGGTGGCCTCGGGGACCTCGAAGCCGCACACCGCGAGCCAGTTGGCGAGCATCCGGTGGCCGCCGTCGGTCAGCACGGACTCGGGGTGGAACTGGACGCCCTCGACCGGCAGCTCGCGGTGCCGCATGGCCATCACCACACCGGACTCGGTCCGCCCGGTGACCTCAAACTCGGCGGGGATCGTGTTCGGCAGCACGGTCAGCGAGTGGTAGCGGGTCGCGGTGAACGGGTTCGGCACGCCGGCCAGGACGCCCGCGCCGGTGTGGTGCACGACGCTGGTCTTGCCGTGCAGCAGCTCGGGCGCGAGGTCCACGGTGCCGCCCCACACCGCGCCGATGGCCTGGTGGCCGAGGCACACGCCGAACACCGGGACGCCGGTGTCCGCGCAGCGGCGGATGACGTCCATGCTCTTGCCGGCCTTGTCGGGCGTGCTGGGCCCGGGGCTGACGAGCACGCCGCCGACCTCGTCGACCTCGTCCGGCTCGACGGCGTCGTTGCGCCGGACGACGCACTCCACACCGAGCTGGGCGAGGTACTGGACGAGGTTGTAGACGAAGCTGTCGTAGTTGTCGACCACGAGCACGCGCATGTCCGCCAGCGTAGCCGTGACCAACCTCTCGTCAGAAGTGAGCTTAGGCTCACCTAACCTTGAGTTATGACACGTTCCCTGCGCGTCGCCGTCGTCGGCGCGGGCCCCGCGGGCATCTACGCCGCCGACACGCTGGTCAAGTCGGAGGCCGACGTCCGCATCGACCTGTTCGAGCGGATGCCCGCGCCGTACGGCCTGATCAGGTACGGCGTCGCCCCGGACCACCCG
The DNA here is from genome assembly GCF_040647305.1 of Saccharothrix sp. NPDC042600. Taxonomy (NCBI): domain Bacteria; kingdom Bacillati; phylum Actinomycetota; class Actinomycetes; order Pseudonocardiales; family Pseudonocardiaceae; genus Saccharothrix; species Saccharothrix sp. NPDC042600. Next base: position 75,723 of record NZ_JBEZBW010000013.1, read on the forward strand.
CGCATCAAGGGCATCGTCAACGCCCTGCAGCGCGTGCTGGACCGGCCGGAGGTCCGGTTCTTCGGCAACGTCGAGTACGGCATCGACGTCAAGCTGGACGACCTGCGCCAGTTCTACGACGCGGTCGTCTTCTCCACCGGCGCCGAGAAGGACCGCCCGCTCGACGTGCCCGGCATCGACCTCGACGGCTCGTACGGCGCGGCCGACTTCGTGTCCTGGTACGACGGCCACCCGGACGTGCCCCGCACCTGGCCGTTGCACGCCTCGCGGGTCGCCGTGCTCGGCGTCGGCAACGTGGCCCTGGACGTCGCCCGCATCCTCGCCAAGACCGCCGACGAGCTGCTGACCACGGAGATCCCGGACAACGTCTACGAGGGCCTGAAGGCCAGCCCGGTCACCGACGTCCACGTCTTCGGCCGCCGCGGCCCGGCCCAGGCCAAGTTCACCCCGCTGGAGCTGCGCGAACTCGACCACTCGCCGAACGTCGAGGTGATCGTGCACCCGGAGGGCATCGACTTCGACGCGGCCAGCATGGCGGCGATCCGGTCGAACAAGCAGGTCGAGATGGTCGTCAAGACCCTCCAGGAGTGGGCGATCCGCGACACCGGCGACCGCCCGCGCCGCCTGCACCTGCACTTCCTCGAAGCGCCCGTCGAGGTGCTCGGCGAGGACGGCCGCGTGGTCGGCCTGCGCACCGAGCGGATGGAGCTGACCGGCGACGGCGGCGTGCGCGGCACCGGCGAGCACACCGACTGGCCGGTGCAGGCGGTGTACCGGGCCGTCGGCTACCTGTCCTCGCACCTGCCGGACGTGCCGTTCGACCACCAGTCGGGCACCGTGCCGCACCAGGCGGGCCGCGTGCTGGACCTGGACGACCAGGCCATCCCGGGCGTGTACGTGACGGGCTGGATCAAGCGCGGCCCGATCGGCCTCATCGGCCACACGAAGGGCGACGCGCTGGAGACCGTGACCAGCCTGCTCGCCGACGCCCCCTTGCTGCCGGAACCGCCGGTCGCGGACCCGGACGCGGTGGTCCGGTTCCTGGAACAGCGGGCCGTGCCGTTCACGACCAACGAGGGCTGGCTCAAGCTGGACGCCCACGAGATCGCACTGGGCCGGGCACGAGGCCGCGACCGCATCAAGGTGGTGGACCGCACCGAGATGACCAACGCCTGCCACGGCAACTGACCCACAGGCCCGCCGCTGCCGCCACCCGCCAACCCGCCGCGGCACCGGCCGGCCAACCCGCCAACCGGCTCACCCGGCCGTTCGTCGGTGCCAACGGCCGCCCGCCCGTCGTTCGCCGGGCCGGGCGGCCGTTGGTGCGCGTCGGATTGTCGGTGGCGCGTGGGACGATCGAAGCGGGGGCCGGAGGCCGCGGGCTACTGCGGCGTCGTCACGTTGTTGAACGGCAGTTTCGGCTCGATCCACGGGAAGACCACGAAGAGCAGCAACGCCACCACGCCGGCCACCAGCACGGTCGCCTCCAGGATGCGCACCGGCAGCGGGCCGGGGAGGTGGCGCCAGATCCAGCCGTACATCACTGCTCCTTGAACTCTTCGGGCACGAACCCCTCCGCCTTCGGGTAGCCCTGCGTCAGCACGGCGTGCACGATGAGCCGCTGCTTGTCGGAGAACCGCGGGTGGCACGTGGTCAGGGTGAGCAGCGCGACCTGCTGGGCCTGGGGCACCTCACCGGCGAAGTGCGGCACGGGGTCGATGACCTCGCCCTGGGTCGGCAGCACGATCTCCTGGCCCACCGTCTTGTCGTACGGCGCGCCCAGCGGCGAGACCTTGCCGCACTTCGGGTCCTTGGCCTTGTCGCTCTGCGCCCACCCGGCGACCTCGCTCGCCTTGGGCAGCATGCGGTAGACGAACCACTCCGCCTTCGTCTCGACGATGATCGCGTCGCACGCGCCGAGCAGGTCGAGGTCGTTGAACGGCGCGCCCTTGCCGACCCGGTGACCCGCGACCGCGAAGTTGCCGGGCGCGCCGGGCAGCGCCGTGTTCACGTAGTGGCCGGGGCCGATCTCCAGGTGCTTGTCGCTGGTCCCCTCGACCACGGAGAACTTGTAGTCCGGGCCGAACGCCGGGATGTACATCTTGGCGAAGGCTTCGCCCTCGACCAGGTCGTACTGCACCTGCCGCTGCGGGTCCGCGCCCTGGACGGTGTTCGCGCCCCACTTGTCGTCCAGCGCGGAGGTGGCGTCGTCCTGCTTGCCCGCGGAGATGAGGTCGGTGATGTAGACCTCGTAGACCACGAAGAGCAGGATCACCAGGCCCAGCGTGATGAGCAGCTCGCCGACCGTGCGGACGGTCTTGCGGGCGGCGCTGTCCGGCGGGGGCGGTGGCGGCTCGTCGTCCTCGTAGTCGTCGTCTTCGTAGTAGTCGTCGTCGTACTCGTCTTCGTAGTCGTCGTAGTCGTCGTCGACCGGCTTGATGATCTCGGTCGGCGGGTCCACCGGCCGCGGGCGCGGGGGACGCGGCGGGCGCGCGGGGCCGGCCGGCGGCAGGCTGCCGGAGAACGCGCTGGTGTACCGGGTGGCGTCGGCCGGGGGCGGGCCGGGGTGCGGGCGGCGGCCGGGGGTCTGCGGTTCGGGGTCGCCGTTCAGGCGACGGCCCAGCGCCCCGCCGGGCGGGGTGCCACCGGGAGGGGTGCCCGGACCACGCGACCCCGGCATCCCGCCGGGTGGGGTGGCCGGACCACGCGCGATGCCGCCGGGCGGGGTGCCCGGCCCGCGGGAGACGCCTCCGGGCGGGGTGGCCGGCCCGCGCGGGATCCCGCCGGGCGGCGTGCCCGTGCTCGGACCGCGCGGCGGCAGCGGCTCCGGGGCGCGGCGGCGGCCACCCGGCTCGGGGACGTCTTCTGGCGCGCGGCGGCGTCCACCGGGTTCGAGGGCGTCCTCAGGTGCGCGGCGGCGGCCACCGGGCTCGGGGACGTCCTCAGGTGCGCGGCGGCGGCCACCCGGCTCGGGAGCGTTCTCGGGTGCGTGGCGCCGGCCGGTCGGCTGGTACCCGCCGGGCAGCGGTTCCGCGGGAGCGTGCCTGCGGCCACCCGGCTCGATGTGCCCGCCCAGGCTCGGCTCGTCGTCCTCGCGCAGTCGCCGCCGGCCGCCGGGCTCGGGGGTGAGGTGGCCCGAACGGGTCTCCGGGTCGTACCCGCGCGGTCCCGGCGCGGGGTCGTCCCAGCCGGGTGCGAACCGCGTGGCCTCCTCCGGCCCCGGGGGCGGGACCGGGGGGTGCGGCCGGGGGCGTGGCGGCGGGCCCGACGGGCCGCCTCGCGGCGGGGGCGGGTCGTAGCTCACCGAAAAACCTCCCGGGCCGAACGTTCCAGAACTACGCGGTGCTTCAGGGACCTGCTCGGTTACGTTAACGTGTTCATCCAGCAGTGGACGTAAACTCGCGCCACTGGAGGCTCATCCACCCGTCAGGCGAGGACAGAATGCCCAAGTCCAAGGTCCGCAAGAAGGCCGTCTACACGGCGCCGGCCGATCGCCGCACCCCGGTGAAGGTCAAGGCGGCGGGACCGTCGCACCCCGTCTACATCGCCGTGATGCTCGGCATGATGCTGCTCGGTCTGGCGTGGCTGGTGGTCAACTACATCGCGGGCGACAAGGTGCCGGTGATGATGGACCTCGGGAGCTGGAACTTCGGTATCGGGTTCGCCCTGATGATCATCGGTCTGCTCATGACCATGCGGTGGCGCTGACGACCTCGCTACGCCACGTGGCGGACGGCCCGGACGATCACACGTCCGGGCCGTCGTGCGTTAGCCGTTCGTTCACCCCGTTCACCGGCGGGTCACCGAAGCACAGAGATGTAAGTCATCCCCAATGGGGACAACTCCTGTGGACAACTTTGCGCCAATTTGCACAAGCGCCGGTAGAGCCCCTCAGTTGTCCACATGCGGAACACTCGACAGCGTGACGCCCCACCGTTCCTGGTCCCCCAGACCCGCCGCCGTGGCCCTCCTGTGGGTCCTGACCGCGGTCGCCCTCCTGCTCACCGTGCTGGGCCCCGACGCCGCCACGCGCCTGTTCATGGGCACCGGAACGGCCCTGGTCCTCGCCCTGGCGGCCTACGGGACGTTCGTGCGCCCCCGGCTCACCGCGGACGACACCGGCCTGACCGTCCGCACCCTCACCGGCCCGCGCCACCTGCCCTGGCACGAGGTCCACGTGAAGCTCGCCCACACCCGCCGCCTGGGCCGCGAGGTGGCCACCCTCGAACTGGACTGGCACCGCGGCGAGGACGAGCAGCTCTACGTGCTCACCCCGACCGACCTGGGCGCCGACCCGCGCGAGGTCGCGGACGTCCTGCACGCCCTGCGCCCCTAGGCCAGCTGCCCCGTCCGCACGGCCACCACCACCACGAACAGCACCAAGCCGGCCGCGACGACCGCCGCCTGGTACCACTCGCGCTTCTCCCGGGGCGCGAACACCAGCCCGGCGGTCACCGCCGCGCCCGCCACGAAACCGCCGGCGTGCCCGATGAGCGAAGCACCCGGCAGGGTGAAACTGGACACCACGTTGAGCACGAACACCGGCAGCACGACGCCGGGGTTGAACCCCATCGGCCGCATGGCCACCAGCACCGCGCCCATCAGCCCGTAGACCAGGCCGGACGCGCCCGCGCCGATCGATCCCGGGTTGCCGAACAGGTACACCGCCGCGCCGCAGCCGAGGATGGACAGCACCGACACCGCGAGGAACCGGGCCGTCCCGAACGCGGGCTCCAGCAGCCAGCCCAGGATGGCCAGCCACACCATGTTCAGCGCCAGGTGCAGGAACCCGAAGTGCGTGAACGCGTTGGTAACGAACCGCCACCATTCGCCGTCCACCACGACCGCCCACGGCCACAGGCCGAAGTCGCCGAACAGCGGCGCCCGCTCGACGTCGAGGGGGTTGCCCGCCTGGACCGCCAGCACCACGAACACCAGCAGGTTCAGCCCGACCAGCGCCGGGGTGGCGAGCAGCCGCCCACGCCCCTCCGTGCCCATGAAGTTGCGGGCGCGGCGGACCGTGCGGCGGCCCTCGTCCACGCAGTCGACGCAGTGGTAGCCCACCGGCGCGTCGCGCAGGCACTCGGGGCACGCCGGCCGGTCGCACCGGCTGCAGCGCAACCCGGTGACCCGGCCGGGGTGCCGCACGCAGGCGACAGCGCCGACCGGGTCACCCGGCGCGACAGGACCGCTCATCGCGCGGGGTCAGGAACGCTCGATCGAGACCTTGTTGATCACCACGTCGGTGACCGGGCGGTCGCCGGCGCCGGTCGGCGCGTTGCCGATCGCGTTCACGACGTTGATCGACTCCTGGTCGGCGACCTCGCCGAAGATGGTGTGCTTGAAGTTCAGCCAGGTCGTCGGCGCGACCGTGATGAAGAACTGGGAGCCGTTGGTGTTGGGCCCGGCGTTCGCCATCGCCAGCAGGTACGGCTTGTTGAACTGCAGTTCCGGGTGGAACTCGTCGGCGAACTTGTAGCCCGGGCCGCCGCGGCCGGTGCCGGTCGGGTCGCCGCCCTGGAGCATGAAGCCCGCGATGACGCGGTGGAAGATCGCGCCGTCGTAGAACGGGCCGCTCTTCTCGCCGCGGGCGTTGGCCTCGCTGTAGTCCTTGGTCCCCTCCGCCAAACCGACGAAGTTCGCCACCGTCTTGGGAGCGTGGTCGGGGAAGAGGTTGATGCGGATGTCGCCCTGCGTGGTGTGCAGGGTCGCCGTCACCTTGGTCCCGACGAGCGAGTCGTTGCTGTCTGCCACGCACACCATCGTGCCATCCGCCGGGCGGGGTGGTTGGGGAAGGGGCAGGATGGGTATTGCCAAACCGTGACTGACCGACGTCTTGTGGAGCAGAAATGGATGAGGTAGCTGCCATGACCCGAGCCGGGGAGTCGGTTGGCAAGGCCGTGGGCACGGGTATCCGCGCGGTGCGCCGCGGTGCGGTCCGCGCCGGTCACGTCGGCGCCGAGACGGCTGCGACCTGGGCCGGACGGGCCGAGGAGCGGCTCGCCGAGCGGGGCGTGACGGCCGACCACATCCGCGGCATCGTCGCGGACCGCGCGGGGCTGCTGGTGGAGAAGGCGGAAGAGGTCGAGAAGTCGACCCGCAAGACCCGCAAGCAGCTCGCGAAGAAGGCCAAGGGCGTCCGCAAGGACCTGGCCAAGGCCGCCGAGCGCGCCCGCAAGGAGGCCAAGGTGCGCGCCAAGGACGTGCGCAAGGCGGCCAAGCAGGCCCGCAAGGAGATGGCCAGGGCGCAGCGGCCCGCGCCCCGCAGGTGGCCGTGGGTGCTGGGCATCCTCGTGGCCGGCGTCGTCGCCGGGTACGTGGCCCTGACCCGCCGGCCGCAGGAGGTCCACCTGGAAGAGGAGGAGGCCGTCGAGCCGACTCCGCGCAGTTCCACTTCCCAGGGTCCGACGCCGCCCACCGCGACGCCGTCGGACGCCGAGGAGCACGCGACCCGCAACGGCCGCGTCTCCGACCGGAGCTGACCCCCGGCACGTCGCGCCCGCTCACCCGGTGTGAGCGGGCGCGAAGCACGTCTAGAGGCCGAGGTTGGCCACGACGGTCTCGGCGACCCGCTTGGTCTTGATGCTCTGCTTCTGGTTGCTGGTCACGACGACCGCGTCGCCGTCCTTCGCCACCGCGTAGACCGCGCCCTCGGGCAGCACGAGCGACCCGCCCTTCCAGCCGTCGGGCGCGCTCGCCGGGCTGGACTTGTCCACCGGCACGGCCCGGTCGACCACGGCCTTCGCCGTCGCCGGGTCGCCGTGGAACACCCACACGGACAACTGCACGTCGGTGGCGTTCGCGTAGAAGAAGCACGCCGGGTCCGGCCGGTCGGCGGAAAGCCGAACCTTCCGGACGAGCTGACCGTTGGCCTCCGCGACGTACGACGACTCCAGGTACGGGCACTCGCCGTCGACGGTGGGCTCCGGCTCCGGCGGCGGTCCGGCGGGCGCGGTCGTGGTCGGCTCGGCCGGCACCGGGGCGTTGGTCGCCACGGGCGCGGGCTGGGCGGTGCACGCGGCCAGGGCGCCGAGGGCGAGCAGGCTGGGCAGGGCGGTTCGCAGCACTCGGTTCATAGGGCCGAGAGTCAATCAGACGAGCGATCCGGTCGAACGACCGACAGGTGATCGACAGGGTGACCACCTAGGCACGCACCGTGTCCGGCGCTAGCTTTGAACCACCCTGCCAGGCCGCCCCTGCAATGTGAGGACTGACTCGTTATGAACGTGTTGGACCGCGGCCGAGATCACGCGTTGGCGCTGTTCAGGATCGTCGTCGGAGTGTTGTTCGTGTGCCACGGCGCACAGAAGCTGTTCGGGGTGCTCGGCTCGAAGGGCGCGGTGTCCATCACGTCCTGGCCGTCCGGCCCCGCCGGCGTCATCGAGCTCGTCGGCGGCGCGTTGATCGTGCTCGGCCTGGGGACGCGGGTCGCCGCGCTCGTCTCGTCGGGCGCGATGGCCTACGCGTACTTCGTGGTGCACCAGCCCAAGGGGCTGTTGCCGATCGAGAACCACGGCGAGCTGGCCGCCGTGTACTCGTGGGTGTTCCTCCTGCTGGTGTTCACCGGGCCGGGCGCGTGGGCGCTCGACCGGGTGATCGCCTCGCGGAAGGAAACCGGTTCGACGAGGCCCGCGCACGTTTAGGGGCACGGGGTGGGGCGTCCCGCGGGGCGCCCCACCTCACCGGCGCACGCGGTACCTGGTGTGCGTGACCAGGTCGGTGCCCCGGCTCTCCACGGGCTCCAGGTCCAGCCGGCCGACCCCGTCGAACAGCCGCGCGCCCGCGCCGAGCGTGATGGGCGCGACGTGCAGCCACAGCTCGTCCACCAGGCCGGCCGCGAGGCACTGGTCGACCACCGAAGCGCCGCCCGCGATCGCGACGTCCCGGTCACCGGCCGCCTCGCGGGCCCGGGCCACCGCCGCCTCGACGCCGTCGGTGACGAAGTGGAACGTGGTGCCGCCGAGCATCTCGACCGGCTCGCGCGGGTGGTGGGTCAGCACGAACACCGGCGCGTGGTACGGCGGGTCGTCGCCCCACCAGCCGCGCCAATCGCCCGCCCACTCGCCGCGCACGGGGCCGAACATGTTGCGGCCCATCACGAACGCGCCCGCGCCGGTGATCGCGGCCAGCTCCGCCCGGTGCAGGTCGGGCTGCTCGAACATCCAGCGGTGCAGCAGCTCGCCGTCCACGCCCAGCGGGTCCTCGACGCTCTGGTCCGGTCCGGCGACGAACCCGTCCACCGAGACCGTGATCCCGCACGTGACGATGCCCACACCGCTCCCCCCGACCGCGGAAACGCCAAAAGGCCCGCGAGTGTTCGCGAGCCTTCAAACGTGGAGACGAGGGGAATCGAACCCCTAACCCCCGCCTTGCAAAGGCGGTGCTCTGCCAATTGAGCTACGTCCCCCTCACGAGGGGCGGCAGCACCGCCCTCGCGGGTCAGTCGGTGGGGGCGGTGGCCTCGCGCCACAGGTCAGCGTCGGCCTTGGCCGAGCGGCTGCGCTTGACGAAGAACAGAACCGCACCGGCGACGGCGACAAGTGCGATGATCTTCTTCACAGCAGTTCCCCTCTGCAATCCTGTGAAACTTCCGGTGGGCCTAGGAGGACTTGAACCTCCGACCTCTTCATTATCAGTGAAGCGCTCTAACCGCCTGAGCTATAGGCCCTCGGGGCAACGACGGCAACAGTACACGATCGCCCGTCGCCGCCCCAAATCGCCGGTGTCACTCGCGCTCGGACAGGGTCACTTCCAGTCCGCCCGCGAGGTCCGCCGACACGTTGTAGACGAACGCGCCGACCGTCGCCAGCGCCGTGAACAGCACGATGTTGACCGCGCCGACGATCGCCGCCACGCCGAACACGCGCCCGGCGCTGATCAACGGGTCGCCGGAGGCCTCGTTGCCCTGGAGCAGGTCGTTGGCCGTGTTGTTGATCTTGTCCCACACGCCCATGCCGTTCAGCACGCCGTACAGAACACCGACCGCGACCAGCCACACGAAGAACAGCGCCACGCTGAGCACCAGGGCCAGCTTGAGCACCGACCACGGATCGACCCGCTTGACCTGGAGGCTCGCCCGGCGCGGGCCCCGGCCGGGCCGGCGCGCGGACGTCGCCGACGCGGCCGGACGGCCGTTGGCCGCGCCCAGGTTCACCGAGGTGCGCGCGGCGCCCTGCGGCGCGGCGGTGCCCGTGATCACCGGTCGCGCCACGGCGACGGTGTCCGGGTCCTGCGCCGGGTACGCCGGCTGCGCGCCCTCCTCGGCGGGCTGCTCGGGCGGCGGGTCGCCGGGCCCGACCTGCTTGGCCTCGGCGTACTGCGCGTCGCTGGTCACCCGCGCCCACGGCGGGGGTGTGGCCGGCGCCTCCTGCTCGGCGGGCGCCGGCGTGTCACCACCCGACGAGCCCTGGCCAGACGACGTCTGCACCGTCGGCTCGTCGCCCGGTGTCTTCTCGGCACCGGGCCGGGTGATCACCGCGGTCTTGTCCTCTGGCTTCTCGGGTGAGCTCACGAGCAGTCCTCAACCTCTCGTCCGCGCTAGTTGGCAGGCTCCGCCTGGTCGGTCTCGGCGCCGTCACCAGTGGTGACGTCTCCGGCCTCGTCGGCGTTGCGTGCCACCGCGATGAGAGTGGTCCCTTCGCCGAGGTTCATCAACCGGACGCCCTTCGTCTGCCTGCCCGCTTTGCGCACCTCCGCGGCGCTGGTGCGGATCACACCGCCCGCGGACGTGATCGCGTACAGCTCGTCGTCGACGTCGACGATGAGCGCGCCGACAAGCCTCCCACGGCGCCGGTCGTGCTGGATGGTCAGCACACCCTTCCCACCGCGTCCCTGCACCGGGTAGTCCTCGATCGGCGTGCGCTTGGCGTACCCACCGTCGGTGGCCACCAAAACAAACAGACCCTCTTGGACGACACCCATGGACAGCAGCTCGTCCCCGGTGTTGAACCGCATGCCCTGGACGCCGGAGGTCGCGCGGCCCATCGGGCGCAGCGCCTCGTCGTTCGCGTGGAACCGGATGGACTGGCCGTCCTTGGACACCAGCAGCAGGTCGTCGTCGGCCGAGCAGAGCACGGCGCCGACCAGCTCGTCGTCCTCGCGCAGGTTGATGCCGATGAGACCACCCGATCGGTTGGAGTCGAAGTCGGACAGCTTCGACTTCTTCACCAGGCCCTTGCGGGTGGCCAGCACCAGGTACGGCGCGACCTCGTAGTTCTTGATCTGGATGACCTGGGCGATCTCCTCGTCCGGCTGGAACGCGAGGAGGTTGGCCACGTGCTGGCCGCGCGCGTTCCGGTTGGCCTCGGGCAGCTCGTACGCCTTGGCGCGGTACACCCGGCCCTTGTTGGTGAAGAACAGGATCCAGTCGTGCGTGGAGCACACGAAGAAGTGCGCCACGATGTCGTCCTGCTTGAGCTGCGCGCCCTGCACGCCCTTGCCGCCGCGCTTCTGCGAGCGGTACAGGTCGGTCTTGGTGCGCTTCGCGTAACCCGTCCGGGTGATCGTGACGACGACGTCCTCGACCGCGATGAGGTCTTCCATCGACACGTCGCCGTCGAACGGCACGATCTTGGTGCGCCGGTCGTCGCCATGCTTCTCCACGATCGCCATCAGCTCCTCGCGCACGATGGCGCGCTGCCGCTCCGGCTTGTCGAGGATGTCCTTCAGGTCGGCGATCTCGACCTCGATCTCGGCCAGCTGGTCGATGATCTTCTGCCGCTCCAGGGCCGCCAGGCGGCGCAGCTGCATCTCCAGGATCGCGTTGGCCTGGATCTCGTCGACGTCGAGCAGCTCCATCAGGCCGGTGCGCGCCACCTCGGGCGTCTCCGACCGGCGGATCAGGGCGATCACGGCGTCGAGCTGGTCGAGCGCCTTGACCAGGCCGCGCAGGATGTGGGCCCGCTCCTCGGCCTTGCGCAGCCGGAAGCGGGTGCGCCGGACGATGACCTCGATCTGGTGCTTCACGTAGTGCCGGATCATCTGGTCCAGGCGCAGCGTGCGCGGCACGCCGTCGACCAGGGCCAGCATGTTCACGCCGAACGAGTACTGCAGCTGGGTGTGCTTGTAGAGGTTGTTCAGCACGACCTTGGCGACCGCGTCCCGCTTGAGCGTGACCACGATCCGCATGCCCGAGCGCTTGTTGGACTCGTCGGCGATGTTCGCGATGCCGGTGAGCTTCTGGTCGCGGACCAGGGCGGCGATGTTCTCCACCAGGTTGTCCGGGTTGACCTGGTAGGGCAGCTCGGTGACGACCAGGATGGTGCGGCCCTTGGCGTCCTCGTCGATCTCGACGACGGCGCGCATCTTCACCGAGCCGCGGCCGGTGCGGTAGGCCTCCTGGATGCCGGAGGTGCCGAGGATCTGGCCGTAGGTCGGGAAGTCGGGGCCCTTGATCCGCTCGATCATGGCCTCCAGGGTCTCCTCGTCGGAGGCCTCGGGGTTGTCCAGCGCCCACACCACGCCGTCCGCGACCTCGCGGAGGTTGTGCGGCGGGATGTTGGTGGCCATGCCGACCGCGATGCCGGACGAGCCGTTGATCAGCAGGTTCGGGATGCGCGACGGGAGGACCGTCGGCTCCTGGATGCGGCCGTCGTAGTTGTCGCGGAAGTCGACGGTCTCTTCCTCGATGTCCGCGAGCATGTGCATGGCCAGCGGCGTGAGCCGGCACTCCGTGTACCGCATGGCGGCGGCGGGGTCGTTGCCCTGGGAGCCGAAGTTGCCCTGGCCGTCGATCAACGGGTAGCGCAACGCCCACGGCTGGGCGAGGCGGACCAGCGCGTCGTAGATCGCCGAGTCGCCGTGCGGGTGGTAGTTGCCCATGACGTCGCCGACGACGCGGGCGCACTTGTTGTAGCTGCGGTCCGGGCGGAACCCCGAGTCGAACATGGAGTACAGCACCCGGATGTGCACCGGCTTGAGGCCGTCGCGCACGTCCGGGAGCGCGCGGCCCACGATCACGCTCATCGCGTAGTCGATGTAGGAGCGCTGCATCTCCTGCTGGATGTCGACCGGCTCGGTGCGGTCGACATCCGGGGGCAGGGTCGTCTCGGTCACGGTCCTTCTTCCTCTTCGACTTCCGGCCTACGGGTGGTGGAGGGGCTCACACGTCCAGGAAGCGGACGTCCTTGGCGTTGCGCGTGATGAAGCTGCGCCGCGCCTCGACGTCCTCGCCCATGAGCACGCTGAACAGCTCGTCGGCGGTGGCCGCGTCGTCCATCGTGACCTGGAGCAGCACCCGGTTGGCCGGGTCCATCGTCGTCTCCCACAGCTCCTCGGCGTTCATCTCGCCGAGGCCCTTGTAGCGCTGGATGTTGTCGTCCTTGCCGATCTTCTTGCCCGCCGCCAGGCCGCGCTCGATCAGGCCGTCGCGCTCCTTGTCGGAGTAGGCGAACTCCGGCTCGGCGCGCTGCCACTTGATCTTGTAGAGCGGCGGCGACGCGAGGTACACGTGGCCGTGCTCGATCAGCGGGCGCATGAACCGGAACAGCAGCGTGAGCAGCAGCGTGCGGATGTGCTGGCCGTCGACGTCGGCGTCGGCCATCAGCACGATCTTGTGGTAGCGCAGCTTGGCGAGGTCGAAGTCCTCGTGGATGCCGGTGCCCAGCGCGGTGATCAGCGACTGGACCTCGTTGTTCTTCAGCACGCGGTCGATGCGCGCCTTCTCCACGTTGATGATCTTGCCCCGGATCGGCAGGATCGCCTGGAACATGGAGTCCCGGCCCTCCTTGGCCGAGCCGCCCGCGGAGTCGCCCTCCACGATGTAGATCTCGCACTCCTCCGGGTTGGTGGAGCGGCAGTCCTTGAGCTTGCCGGGCAGGCCGCCGATGTCCAGCGCGCCCTTGCGGCGGACCAGCTCGCGGGCCTTGCGGGCGGCGATGCGGGCCTGCGCCGACGACACCGCCTTGGTGACGATCGTCTTGGCCTCGTTCGGGTGGCGCTCGAACCAGTCGGCCAGGTGCTCGTTGGTCGACTTCTGCACGAACGACTTGGCCTCGCTGTTGCCCAGCTTGGTCTTGGTCTGGCCCTCGAACTGGGGCTCCTTGAGCTTGACCGAGATGATCGCGGCCAAGCCCTCGCGGATGTCGTCGCCGGTGAGGTTGCTGTCCTTCTCCTTGAGCAGCTTCTTGTCGCGCGCGTACTCGTTGACCACGCGGGTCAGCGCGGCGCGGAAGCCCTCCTCGTGGGTGCCGCCCTCGTGCGTGTTGATCGTGTTGGCGAAGGTGTAGACCGACGGCGTGTAGCCGGTGTTCCACTGCATCGCCACCTCGACCTCCAGCTCATCGCTCTTGGCCTCGAACGCGATGACCTTCTGGTGCACGGCCTCGCGGGTGTGGTTGATGTGGCGGACGAAGTCCTCCAGGCCGCCGGGGTAGTGGAACGTGCGCTCGCGCACGCGCGCGACGTGACCCTCGGCGTCGGCCTCCTCGTCCTCGGCGCGCACGCGCTCGTCGCGCAGGACGATGGTGAGGCCCTTGTTGAGGAACGCCATCTCCTGGAGCCGCCGGGAGATGGTCTCCAGGTTGTACTCGGTGGTCTCGAAGATCTCCGGGTCCGCCCAGAACGTGACGGTCGTGCCGGTCTCCTCGGTGGCCTCGCCCTTGCGCAGCTCGTGCGCGGGCTTGCTGGCCTCGAAGCGCTGGTTCCACGTGAAACCGTCGCGCTTGACCTCGACGTCGACCGCCGTCGACAGCGCGTTGACCACGGAGATGCCGACGCCGTGCAGACCGCCGGAGACCGCGTAGGAGTCGCTGTCGAACTTGCCGCCCGCGTGCAGGACGGTCAGCACGACCTCCAGCGTCGGCCGCTTCTCGACCGGGTGCATGTCGACCGGGATGCCGCGGCCGTCGTCCACGACCCGGACGCCGCCGTCGGCCAGCAGGGTCACCTCGACCTTGCTCGCGTAACCGGCCATCGCCTCGTCGACCGAGTTGTCCACCACCTCCTGGATCAGGTGGTGCAGACCGCGCTCGCCGGTGGACCCGATGTACATGCCGGGCCGCTTGCGGACCGCCTCCAGGCCCTCCAGGACGGTGATCGAGGACGCGCTGTACTCATTCTTCTTGGCTGCCACGGGCCTGGTGTCTCCTCGGACTACGGGGCGACTCGCCACGGAAGGTGTGACGCTGGAGTCACGCTACCCCCCGATTCTACCGGGCGAGGCGCGCAGAAACCCATCAAGGACACCCCTGGTTCGCTCACAGACGGGCCGAAGTGAACGCGGATGGGTCCGGACGGCCGTTGACGGGGTGCGAAACGGCTGGTGAGCGCTCACCGCGCCACAGGATCGCCGCTGAGCCCCTCGCGTGGCTCACCCGTAGGTGTCACGTGGTCCGCGCCCGGGAACGTGCAGCGGGCCGTAGCGCCAACTCGGCGCCGCCGGGCCCTGCACCTTCAACCGCAGGACGACGCCGTTGCCGACGCCCGCCGCGATCTTCTTGAGCAGCTCGCGCTGGAGCAGCCGCAGCTGCGTGGCCCACGCCGTCGAGTCGGCCTGGACGGTCAGCTCGCCGTCACTGAACGCGACCGGGCGCGCGTGCTCGGCTACGTCCTCGCCGACCAACTTCCCCCACCGCGCGAAGACCTGGCCGCCCGCGAGGCGCTCGGTCCAGCCGCGGTCGGCGGCGATCCGGGAGGCGATCCGACCCAGCGGCTGGGGGTCGCGGTCGTCGGGCCCGGGACCGGACCACGAACGCCGCCGGCGGCGGGCGCCGGCACCGCCGCGACCGCCCTTCCGGACGCGCGCGCCGCGCTCCTTCGCCGACGCGCGGGCCGCGTCGAGGGCCGCGCGAGCCAGGTCCGAGCCGCGCAAACCACCCTCTGGTGTGACTTCAGGTGTGGACAAGTCCCTGTCTGTGCCGGAGTTATCCACACCATCCACAGGGTTGTCCCCAGATGTGCCGTCGATCACACCCTTTTGGGGCAGTGCGTCAGACACGGCGCACCTCCCCGTGGCCGACCTCGAACCGGGCGCCGTCCAACTCCTCCGGCACGTCCTCCGCGACCGCCGCGGTGATCAGCACCTGCTCCGCGCCGGCCGCCACCTTCGCGAGCTGCCGCCGCCGGCCGCGGTCGAGTTCGGCGAACACGTCGTCCAGCACGAGCACCGGTTCGGCGCCCTCCGCGCGCAGCAGCTCGTACCCGCCGAGCCGCAGGGCGAGCGCGAACGACCACGACTCTCCGTGACTGGCGTAGCCCTTGGCGGGCAGGTCGCCCAACGCCAGCTCCAGGTCGTCGCGGTGCGGGCCGACCAGGCACACGCCCCGCTCGACCTCCTGCGACCGCACCCGGCGCAGCTCCGCCAGCAACGACTCCTCCAGCGCGTCCCGATCATGCGTTCCCGGGAAAGCATCGCCCAGGCTCGACCGGTACGCGATCCGAGCGGGCCGCGACTGTCGCTCGTCCCCCAGCCCACCCCCGGCGACCTCGGCGTAGGCCTGCGCCACGTGCGGCGCGATGTCCGCCACCAGGTCCAGCCGGCCCGCCAGCAGCTCCGCGCCGTGCCGCGCCAAGTGCCCGTCCCACACGTCCAGCGTCGAGATGTCCGCCGACCGCGTCGCCTTCACGCTCTTCAGCAACGCGCCGCGCTGCTTGAGGACGCGCTCGTAGTCCGACCGCACCCCGGCGTACCGCGGCGACCGGGTGGTGAGCAGCTCGTCCAGGAACCGCCGCCGCTCGCCGGGGTCGCCGCGCACCAGCGCCAGGTCCTCCGGCGCGAACAGCACCGTCCGCAGGATGCCCAGCACGTCGCGCGGGCGCGGCACCGGGCCGCGGTTGATCCGCGCCCGGTTCGCCTTGCCCGCCGTGATCTCCAGCTCGACCAGCAGCTCGCGGCCCTCGTTGACCACGGCCGCCCGCACCACCGCGCGCGGCGCGCCGTGCCGGATCAGCGGCGCGTCCGTCGCCACCCGGTGCGAGCCGAGGGTCGCCACGTAGCCGAGCGCCTCGACCAGGTTGGTCTTGCCCTGGCCGTTGCGCCCGACGAGGACGCTCACCCCCGGCTCGAACGCCAGGTCCGCCTGCTCCCAGGACCGGAAGTCGGTCACCTGGAGGTGTCTGACGTACAACTCAGCTCTGCGTGGTTCCGGTGCCCGACGACGGACCGGCCGACACCACCGCGTGCCCGCCGAACTGGTTGCGCAGCGCCGCCACCGCCCGCATCGCCGGCGAGTCGTCCTGGCGCGAGGCGAACCGGGCGAACAGCGCGGCGGAGATCACCGGCGCGGGCACCGCGTGGTTGATCGCCTCCTCGACCGTCCACCGGCCCTCGCCGGAGTCCTCGACGTGACCGCGCAGGTCGTCCAGCTCCGGGTCCGACTCCAGCGCGCGGACCAGCAGGTCCAGCAGCCAGGACCGGACGACGGTGCCGCGCTGCCACGCCTTGATCGTGGCCGGCACGTCCTCGACGACCTTCGAGGCCTCCAGCAGCTCGAAGCCCTCGGCGTAGGCCTGCATCAGGCCGTACTCGATGCCGTTGTGCACCATCTTCGCGAAGTGGCCCGCGCCCACCCGGCCGGCGTGCGCGAAGCCCTCCTCGCGCGGACCCTCCGGGCGCAGCGCGTCGAAGATCGGCATGGCGCGCTCGACGTGCTCGGGCTCGCCGCCGACCATCAGGCCGTAGCCGTTCTCCAGGCCCCACACGCCACCGGACACACCGCAGTCCAGGTAACCGATGCCCTTGGCGCCCAGCGCCTCGGCGTTCTCGGCGTCGTCGGTGAACCGGGAGTTGCCGCCTTCGATCACGAGGTCGCCCTCGGACAGCAGCTCGCCGAGTTCGGCGATCGTCTGCCGGGTGATGTCACCGGCGGGCACCATCACCCACACGACGCGCGGCGACTCCAGCTTCGCCACCATGTCGGCCAGCGAGTCGGCGTCGGTCACGTCCGGGTTCCGGTCGTAGCCCACCACCTCGTGGCCCGCGCGGCGAATCCGCTCGCGCATGTTGAACCCCATCTTGCCGAGGCCGACGAGTCCGAGCTGCACGGTGGTTCCTCTCCCCTGGAAGTTCTTGATCAGCCGGGCAGGCGCACGGGCATGAGCAGGTAGAGGTAGCCCGGCGCCACGTTCCCATCCTCGTCCACCGGCTTGAGCAGTGCCGGGCGGCTCGGTGTGGTGAAGGACAAGTGGGCGCGCGGCGTCCGCACCGCCTGCAGCCCTTCGAGGAGGTAGGTCGGGTTGAACGCGATGGTCACCGCCTCGCCGGTGTACTCGACCGGCAGCTCCTCCTCCGCGCTGCCCTCGTCGTCGCCGCCGGCCGACAGGCGCAGCACCGAGTCGACGAACTCCAGCCGCACCTGGGTGCCGCGCTCGGCGACCAGCGACACGCGCTTGATCGCCTGCACCAGCGTGTCCACCTCGATGACCGCGGCGGCCGAGTGCTCGGTCGGCAGCAGCTGGCGGTACTTGGGGAAGTCGGCGTCGAGCAGGCGGGTGGTGGTGCGGCGGCCGGTGCCCGACAGGCCCAGCAGCCCGTCGTTGGCCGCGAGCGACAGCTCGACCTTCGCGCCGGACGCCCCGAGCGTCTTGGCGGAGTCGTTGAGCGTCTTGGCCGGCACGAGCACGGCGACCTCGCCGAGCTCCGCGTTGGGCGCCCACTCGAACTCGCGCATCGCGAGCCGGAACCGGTCGGTGGCCACGAGGGTCAGCTTGCCCTCGCCGATCTCCAGCCGCACGCCGGTCAGCATCGGCAAGGTGTCGTCCTTGCCCGCCGCGACGGCGACCTGGTTGACCGCCTCGCCGAACACCTCGCCCGGCAGCTCGCCGACGAGCTGCGGCATGGACGGCAGTTGCGGGTAGTCCTCGACCGGCATGGTAGGCAGGCTGAACCGGGCGCTGCCGCAGCTGATCGTCATGCGCGCGCCGTCCACCGCGATCTCGACGGGGTGGTTGGGCAGCGCCTTGGTGATGTCGGCCAGCAGCCGGCCGCTGACCAGCGCCTTGCCGCCGTCCGCGATCGTCGCCGGGACGCCGCACTGGGCGGAGACCTCGTAGTCGAACCCGGAGACGGTGAGCGCGTCGCCCGACCCGTCCTCGGCCCCGGCATCGAGCAGCACGCCGCCGAGCACCGGGACCGGCGGCCGGGACGGCAGGCTGCGCGCGACCCAGGCGACGGCGTCGGCCAGGCCGTCGCGCTCGACGCGGATCTTCATGAGGCGTCCTTTCTCAAGTTCCTCAAGTCGGCATGACCCACAGCAGCAAGCGTTGCGGTGGGGGTTCGGGGAGCCGCGTCCCTCGCCGGAGAGCTCCGACCCTCGGCGCGGAGGCTCCACCGTAGAGCTTCCTCGGGGACTTCGTCACCTCGGGGCGGCCCCGGGTGTCGCCCCGGGTGCGAGCCCTGTCCCCGGGTGTCCACGCCGGCTGTTTTTTCTTTGTTCATCTCTTCAAGGGAAGACAACAGCAACAGCAGTAAGGGCTGTGGACAGTGTGGACAACGTCCGTTCCCGCAGCTCGTCGCCCGGTTGGAGGTGTGGACGAACACGGGTCGTCACCCGGGGACAGATCGCCGCCCCCGGGGAGAACTACGGCGGTGGTCCGTTCGGTCCACAGATCGGCCGAGTTGTCCCCGGGTGCATCCCCGGGTGTGGGTCGAGTTCTCCCCGGGTGCTGCACAGGGTGATCGTGGCCTGGATCTCCCCCGATCGGCGAGTTCCCTGGGCTTTGTGGACAACTTTTCCCGCGGGTTCACCCGCCCGCACCCGGGGTCGAGCGGCCCTGGTGGCGGTCGCGGGCACCTCCGGGACCCGTTCCGCGACCTCCACGGCCACCCCACGACGACACCTCGCCCGCCCCCGGGCGCGGCCACCGCGGCGCTCCCGCCACACCCGGGGACGCGTCTCCCGCCCCCGGGCGCGCGCCCATCCCGCACCCCGGCCCCCGGGTGCGGGCCCGCCCCGGGGACGCACCTCGCCCCCGGACGCGAACCCGCCCCGGACGCGAACCCGCCCCAGGGACGAACCCGCCCCGGGGGTGCCCCGCTTCCGAACCGGCACCCGCCCCGGCGCGTCCCGAGGCGGGTGCCGGTCCGGAAGCGGGGCGGTGCCGGTCGGGAAGGTCGTCCGCTCAGCCGGCGCGGCAGCGACTCGGCGGGTCCGCCCCGGACCACCGCCAGACCGACCAGCGCCGTCGAGCACCGCGACCCGATGCAGACCACGGCCGGCCACCGCGGGAACACAGCCACGCCCCGGCCACCGCGAGCAGTGGTCGAGGGGGTGCCCGATGACGGGTAGGCGCGGTGGCCGGAGAGGTAGGTGTGCGCGTGCGCCAGTGCCGGAACGTCGGTGGCGCCGGTCCGCGCGCCCTACCGGCGCGTCTTCAACCCGCGCGGCTCACGGCGCGGATCGGCGGGGCGCTGGCGGGTGGGAGGGTCAGGGGGTGTGGCGGGCCCGCTGCTTGATGCGGGAGGTCAGCTCCTGCACCTGCTCGTACACCCGCCGCCGCTCGGCCATCTCCTTGCGGATCTTCTTGTCCGCGTGCATGACCGTCGTGTGGTCGCGACCGCCGAACGTCTGGCCGATCTTCGGCAGCGACAGGTCGGTCAGCTCGCGGCACAGGTACATGGAGATCTGCCGCGCCTGCGCCAGCACCTTCGTCTTGCCGGGGCCGCACAGGTCGTCGATCGTGACGCCGAAGAACTCCGCCGTCACCGCCATGATCGTCGGGGCGGTGATCTCCGGCGCGTGGGAGTCCGGGATGAGGTCGCGCAGCACTATCTCGGCCAGCTGCACGTCCACCGGTTGCCGGTTGAGCGACGCGAACGCCGTCACCCGGATCAGGGCGCCCTCCAGCTCGCGGATGTTCCGCTCGATCCGGGCCGCGATGAACTCCAGCACCTCGGCCGGGGCCGCGAGCCGGTCCTGGGCCGCCTTCTTGCGCAGGATCGCGATCCGGGTCTCCAGCTCGGGCGGCTGGATGTCGGTGATCAGGCCCCACTCGAACCGCGTGCGCAGCCGGTCCTCCAGGGTCTCCAGCCGCTTGGGCGGCCGGTCGGAGGACACCACGATCTGCTTGTTCGAGTTGTGCAGCGTGTTGAACGTGTGGAAGAACTCCTCCTGCGTGCCTTCCTTGCCCTCCAGGAACTGGATGTCGTCCACCAGGAGCACGTCGATGTCCCGGTAGCGGCGCTGGAAGGCGACCTTGCGGTCGTCGCGCAGGGAGTTGATGAAGTCGTTGGTGAACTCCTCCGTGGACACGTACCGCACCCGCATCCCGGGGAACAGCCGCTGCGCGTAGTGGCCCACGGCGTGCAGCAGGTGGGTCTTGCCCAGACCCGACTCGCCCCAGATGAACAGCGGGTTGTACGCGCGCGCCGGCGCCTCGGCGACCGCGACCGCCGCCGCGTGGGCGAAGCGGTTCGACGCGCCGATCACGAAGGTGTCGAAGTTGTACTTCTCGTTCAGCCGGGTCTGCGAGGACGCCGGGTTCGCGGGCCGCGTGAACGGCATCCCGCTCGGCGCGCCGCCACCGCCGCCGAACGTCGGCCAGATCTCGGTGACCGTGGCGAGGGCGTCGCCCTCCTCGTCCACCTCTTCGTCGGTCTCGGTCTCCTCGCCGACGACGAGCCCGCCCCCCGGGACGGGCGGCAGGTCCGGCGGGACCACCCCGTTGGTGGGTACCCCGTTCGGGGGTACGGGCACGGGGATGGGCGTGGTCGGCGGGCCGTTGACCGGCTCCGGCGAGTCGACCTTCACCGCCAGCGACACGGCCCGGCCGAGGCGGCGGGACAGGGCGGCGGTGATCGGGTCGCGCAGCGCCCGCTCGATGGCTTCCTTGGCGAACTCGGACGGCGCGGCGAGCAGCGCGGTGCCGTCGAGCAGGCCGATGGGACGGGTCACGCGCATCCAGGCGCGTTGCTGCGGTGAGAGCGTGCTGGCAGCCAGTTCCTGCACGACCTGTTCCCACACGAGACCCAGATCGGCCTGGTGGTCGGACACCTCCGCGCTCCCCTCCCCTCGGTGTGACTCCCCCGCGGTCAGCCCCCGGGGACCGCCACGACGTGGACACGGAGAATAGAGGCATCCACAGAGTTATCCACAACTGTGCACGAACGCGCGTCGGAGTGCAGCGGTTCCCCCCGTTGCTTTCCCGACACCGGTGCGGTCCGTGCGACGCTGCGTCGGCCACGGCTACCCGCGAAGGCAGCACGCTAACAAGGAGCGGGCTCTGCCACAAGACGTCGGTCGTCGCAAGCGTTTTACGTGCCGGATGCGTCGCGGTCGGTGGTCGGCGGGAGCGTCCGCCGCGCCCTCGATGATCGCCGGACCCGCCTGCCCCGGACCCCGATTTGGGTCCCGCCCCCGGGGACGCGTACCCTGGACCGGTCTCCGATTGCGAGGCGTGCTCTTCGCGCGCCCTATGAACGGCCGGGGACCACCACAGACGTTAAGCATCGGGAGTCCGACCGTGAGCAAGGGTAAGCGCACCTTCCAGCCCAACAACCGCCGCCGCGCGAAGACGCACGGCTTCCGGCTGCGTATGCGCACCCGTGCCGGTCGCGCCATCCTGGCCGCGCGCCGCAGCAAGGGCCGCAAGCAGCTCTCCGCCTGATCGCCGCAGCGCCGTGCTTCCCGCGGCCAACCGGCTGACCCGCAGCCAGGACTTCGGCCTGGTGGTCCGCCGAGGCCGCCGGGCCGGCCGGCCCCGGCTGGTCGTGCACGCCCTCGTGCCGACCCCGGCGGGTGTTCCAGCAGGCACCCCGGTCGCGGCGGAGGACGTCGCGACCGGTCGAACGTCGGCGCAGCCCACCTCGGACGTGCAGTCCAAGGTGGGCTTCGTCGTGAGCAAGGCCGTGGGCAACTCCGTGGTCCGGCACCGGGTGAGCCGCCGGCTCCGCCACGTGGTGCGGGACCGGTTGCCCGGCCTGCCCCCCGGCTCGTCGCTGGTCGTGCGGGCGCTGGCCCCGGCGGCGACGGCGAGCAGCGCCGACCTGGCCGCCGACTTCGACGCGGCGCTGCGCAGGTTGCTGCGATGACCGGGACCCGAGTGAGCCCCGTGACGCGGGCGCTGTTGCTGCCGATCCACTTCTACCGGCGGTTCATCTCCCCCGCGTTGCCCCCGACCTGCCGTTTCCACCCGAGTTGCAGCACGTACGCGGTGGAGGCGCTGACCGTCCACGGTCCGTTGCGCGGCTCCTGGCTGGCCCTGCGCCGGCTGCTGCGCTGCGGACCCTGGCACCCTGGTGGCCTGGACCCCGTTCCGCCGAGGCGAACCACGGTCCCCGACGTTTCTGCCGAGGAGTAGCAAGTGCTCAACTTCATCTACTACCCGGTGTCCTTCATCCTGTGGTGTTGGCACTGGGTGTTCGGACACGTCTTCGGCGAGTCGAGCGGGTTCGCGTGGGCGCTGGCCGTGGTGTTCCTCGTCTTCACGCTGCGCGCGCTGCTGTTCAAGCCGTTCGTCGGCCAGGTGCGCTCGATGCGGAAGATGCAGGAGTTCGCGCCCGAGATCCAGAAGATCAAGAAGAAGTACCCGAACGACAAGCAGCGCCAGGCCCAGGAGATGCAGAAGCTCCAGGCCGAGCACGGCGTGAACCCGCTCGGCGGCTGCCTGCCGATGCTGGTGCAGATCCCGGTGTTCATCGGCCTGTTCCACGTGCTGCGCTCGTTCAAGCCCGGCTGGGGCGAGGTGTACTTCTTCGACGCGCAGGGCGTCGAGTCGTTCGTCAACGCCAAGCTGTTCGGCGTCAACCTCTCGACCTTCATCACGATGCCCGCCAACGAGCTGGAGCAGTTCGCGACCGAGCGGACGTCCGTGCTCTACGTCGCGATCCCGCTGATGATCGTCGCGTCGATCGCCACGCACTTCACCGCGCGGCACTCGGTGGCCCGCCAGACGCAGGCCGCCGCCGAGAACCCGCAGACGGCGATCATGAACAAGCTGACGCTCTACATCTTCCCGCTGGGCGTGCTCGTCGGTGGCCTCTTCTTCCCCATCGCGATCCTGCTCTACTGGCTGAGCAACAACATGTGGACCCTCGGCCAGCAGTACGTCGTGTACCACCGCATCGACCGCGAGGAAGCCGCGAAGAAGGAAGCGGTCGTCGAGAAGCGCCAGGCGCTCGCGCCGCGGCCCGGTGCGAAGCCGAAGCCGGGCGCCAAGCCCGGCGCCACGGCCGCGAAGAAGCCCGCCGCGCAGGACACGCCGCCGTCGGACGAGCAGACCGGCAACGGCAAGCCGTCCACCGAGATCCCCGGTCTGAGCCCAGACCGATCCCCGGGCAAGAAGCAGGGCAACAAGAAGCGTCGTTGACCCTGGAGAGGAGACATCGTGTCGGAGACGTTGCAGGCGACCGACGTGGACGCGGCGCCGGAGGCCGACGAGGCCCCGCCGGCGCGGTCGGGGAGTTCGGAGGACCTGCTCGTCCAGGAGGGCGACATCGCGGGGGACTACCTCGAAAGGCTGCTCGACCTGCTCGACTACGACGGTGACATCGACCTCGACGTCGAGGCCGGTCGGGCGATCGTCAGCATCGACGGCGGTGACGACCTGGAGAAGCTGGTCGGCCCCCGCGGCACCGTGCTGGAGTCCCTGCAGGAGCTGACCCGGCTCGCCGTGCAGCAGGAGACCGGCGTCCGCAGCCGGCTCATGCTGGACATCGCGGGCTGGCGGGCGAACCGGCGGGCCGAGCTGGCCGAGCTGGGTCGCACGACGGCGGAGAAGGTGGCGGCGTCGGGCGAGAAGGTCCGGCTGCACCCGATGACGCCGTTCGAGCGGAAGGTCGTGCACGACGCCGTCGCCGCGGTGGCGGGCGTGCACAGCGAGAGCGAGGGCGAGGAGCCGCAGCGCCGGGTCGTGGTGCTGCCCAAGCCCTGAGTGGTGCCGGGAACGGCCCTCGG
The DNA here is from genome assembly GCF_040647305.1 of Saccharothrix sp. NPDC042600. Classification (NCBI taxonomy): domain Bacteria; kingdom Bacillati; phylum Actinomycetota; class Actinomycetes; order Pseudonocardiales; family Pseudonocardiaceae; genus Saccharothrix; species Saccharothrix sp. NPDC042600. The sequence goes on from NZ_JBEZBW010000013.1 coordinate 99,551, forward strand.
TTTCACGTGAAACCGAGGGCCGTTTTCTATGCCGTCACGAGGTACCGCTCGTCGCCGATCGGACCGCCCCACAACGCCGGGTCGGTCAGGGGCCGGACGTCCACCCGGCTCCGGTGCCGCCGGACGAGCGCCTCGGTCTCGGCGGCGGTGAGACCCGCGCCGGTGTGCCAGCGGCCTTCCACGAGGAGCAGCCGCCCGCCCGGCTTGAGCAACCGCACCCACCGCGCGAGCGCGGCCTCGGGATCGGGCAGCGCCCACAGCACGTGCCGGGCGAGCACCACGTCCGCCGAGCCGTCGGCGTAGGGCGGGTGCGCGGCGTCCCCCCGCTCGAAGACCGCCCCGCTGCCCTTGGCCCGCGCCCGCTCGACCATCCGCCCGGACAGGTCGAGCCCGCGCACGTCGTGCCCCGCCTCCGCCAGCAGCACGCTCAAGCTCCCCGTGCCGCAGCCGAGGTCGATCACCGCCGACCGTTCGGGGACGAGCGGCAGGAGCAGGCTCGCCCACGCCCGCCGCGTGTCCGGGTCACGCAGACCGTGATCGGGTTCGTCGTCGAACCCCTCCGCCTGCGCGTCCCAGAAGTGCCGCGTCGCGAAGGTGTCGAGCCAGGCGCGTTGTTCGGCGGTCTCCGGAACGTCCCGTCCGCGTGCCTCCGCGATCGCCTGCCACGCCGCCGCCGGGGACGCGCCGTCGAGGACGAGGAGTGCCGCCGCCAGGAGGGACGAGCGGCCGATGCCGCCCCAGCAGTGGACCAGGACGTGCCGGCCCGCGCGGATGTCCTCGGCCAGGCGGTGGAGTTCGTGGTCGAGGTCGGTGGGCACGCCGAAGTCCGGGATGGGGAGGTGCCGGTGGTCGCGCGCCGCGTCGGGGGCGTCCGCCAGGTCCAGTTCGGCGATCTCCTGGTCGGTCAGCGCGCACACGACGATGTCGACGCCGGCGGCGGTCCAGCGTTCCACTTCCGCGACGCCCTCGGGGTGGCCGGATGTGCTGAGGCGGCCGGGGCGGATGGTGTGCATCGAAAGCTCTTCCCCTCGTCGTGTTTCACGTGAAACGGTCCCCGCATGACTGAGATCATCCGGAAGCTCCGCGTCGCCGCGTACGCCGTCATCGTCCGGGACGACCAGATCCTCCTGTCGCGGTGGCTGGGGCCGGAGCGACCGATGTGGATCCTGCCCGGCGGCGGGGTGGACCACGGTGAGGACCCGTACGACGCCGTCATCCGCGAGGTGTTCGAGGAGACCGGCTACAAGGCGGAGGTGCGCCGACTGCTCGGCATCCAGAACGTCCACGGGCCGCTCAACCGGGACGGCGTGGACATGGACTACCACCGCATCCGGATCCTCTACGAGGCGGAGGTGGTGGGCGGCGAACTGACCTTCGAGGTGGGTGGCTCGACCGACCAGGCGGGGTGGTTCCCGCTCGCCGTGGTCCCCGGGCTCGACCACGTCGAGTCGGTCGATGTCGGGCTCGCGATGTTCCGGAACCGCCCCGAGGACGGCCGAATCGCTCGTTTCACGTGAAACACGGTCGTTCTGGTCACGTCGATTTGGCGTGTCGGCGGGGTGATCCGTCATAGTGGTCGTCGGCACATTTGCGGGGCGCGTGACGCCCCCGTGGGCGCCTCCCATCCACCCACCCGGCTCGACACCCGCCGTGTGGTTTCACGTGAAACGACGGAGACATGGCCGGAGAGTTGGAAGACCGCGCGAAGCAGGTCTTCGGTGACCACTACCCCAAGGCGGTCGCCTTCACGGAGATGCTCACGGAGCAGGGCGTCGAGCGCGGCCTCATCGGACCGCGCGAGGTGGACCGGCTCTGGGAGCGCCACGTGCTCAACTCGGCCGTCGTGGCGGAGCTTTTCCCGGCCGGCAGCCGCGTCGTGGACGTAGGCTCGGGCGCGGGCCTGCCGGGCATCCCCCTGGCGATCGCGCGACCGGACCTCGACCTCACCCTCCTCGAACCGATGGCTCGACGGGTGACGTGGCTGACCGAGGTCGTGGTGGCGCTCAGCCTGGACGTCGAGGTGGTGCGCGGGCGAGCCGAGGAGGGGCCGGTGCGGGAGCGGCTGGCCGGTAGCGACGCCGTGACCGCCCGCGCGGTCGCGCCGCTGGAACGCCTCGCCCGGTGGTGCCTGCCGCTGCTGCGGCCCGGTGGGCGGCTGGTGGCGCTCAAGGGTGAGAGTGCCGCCGAAGAACTCGAACGTGACGCCGAGGCGGTGCGGAGGGCCGGGGGCGTCCGGCCCTCCGTGACCACCTGCGGCGGTGATGTCCTCGAAGTGCCGACGACCGTCGTGCTGGTGGAGCGCGACGAGGCGAGCCGCCGGGCCGGGGCGCGCCGACCGGTGAAGGCTGCAACCAGACCACGGAAGGATCGGTGACCGTGTACCCCGACCCCCTGCAACCGGTGTTCCAAGCGGCCGGTGTTTCACGTGGAACAGAACAGGGCGCGGTGGGTTCGGGCGAGGTCCTGCGCCCCACCCCGACCGAGCCGACCGTGAGCGACAACGCAGGAGACAGCACCGTGTGGACCCCGATCGCGGAAGAGGCGGCACGCGCCACGCGCGTCCTCCACCCCGACTCCCTCCAGCTCCCCCGCCCGACGCACCGCCGCGTCCTCACCGTCGCCAACCAGAAGGGCGGCGTCGGCAAGACGACCAGCACGGTGAACCTGGCCGCCGCGCTCGCCATCCACGGCCTCAAGGTCCTCGTGATCGACCTCGACCCGCAGGGCAACGCGAGCACCGCCCTGGCCGTCGAGCACCGCTCCGGCACGCCGTCGGTCTACGAGGTGCTGATCGGCGAGATGTCCGTCGCCGAGGCCGCTCAGGTCAGCAACCAGTCCCCCAACCTGTACTGCGTGCCGGCCACGATCGACCTCGCCGGCGCGGAGATCGAACTCGTCTCGATGGTGGCCCGCGAGTCCCGCCTCAAGGAGGCCCTGAGCCCCGAGGCGCTGGACCCGATCCGCCCGGACTACGTCTTCATCGACTGCCCGCCGTCGCTGGGCCTGCTGACCGTCAACGCGATGGTCGCCGCCCAGGAGGTCCTGATCCCGATCCAGTGCGAGTACTACGCGCTGGAGGGCCTGGGGCAGCTGCTGCGCAACATCGAACTCGTCCAGGCGCACCTGAACCCGACGCTCAACGTGTCCACCATCCTGCTCACCATGTACGACGGCCGCACCAAGCTGGCCGACCAGGTGACCAGCGAGGTCCGCGGCCACTTCGGCGACACGGTCCTCAAAACGGTGATCCCGCGCAGCGTGAAGGTCTCCGAGGCACCAGGATTCGGTCAGACGGTGCTCACCTACGATCCCGGCTCACGGGGCGCGATGAGCTACCTGGACGCAGCGAGGGAGATCGCCGAGCGCGGCGCGGAGATGGAGTCGGCATGACGGAGCAGCGCAAGGGTGGACTCGGCCGCGGGCTCGCGGCCCTGATCCCGAGCGGACCCCCGGTGGGTGCGCCGACCCCGATCCGGGCCGTCCCGAACGGCGCCACCCCTGCGCCCTCCCCCGCCCCGTCGGCGTCGGGCGAGGTGGCGGGCGCGGTGTACCAGGAGCTGCCGGTCACCTCGATCCGCACCAACCCGAAGCAGCCGCGCCAGGTCTTCGACGAGGACGCGCTGCGCGAGCTGGAGCACTCGATCCGCGAGTTCGGGCTGATGCAGCCGATCGTCGTGCGGTCGATCGGCCCGGACTCCTACGAGCTGGTGATGGGCGAGCGCCGGTGGCGCGCGACCCAGCTGGCGGGGCTGAAGACGATCCCGGCGATCGTGCGGCAGACCGCCGACGACGTGATGCTGCGCGACGCGCTCCTGGAGAACATCCACCGCGTCCAGCTCAACCCGCTGGAAGAGGCGGCGGCGTACCAGCAGTTGCTGCAGGAGTTCGGCGTCACCCACGAGGAGCTGGCCGACCGCATCGGCCGCAGCCGCCCGGTCGTCACCAACACGATCCGCTTGCTCAAGCTGCCCCTCCCCGTGCAGCGGCGGGTGGCGGCGGGCGTGCTGTCCGCCGGCCACGCGCGGGCGCTGCTCGGCCTGGACGACCCGGGCGCGCAGGAGGAGCTGGCGACCCGGATCGTGGCCGAGGGCATGTCGGTCCGCGCGACCGAGGAGGCGGTGACGCTCGCGAAGTCGGCGGAGCCCGCCAAGGCCAAGCAGGCGCGGCGCAAGCCGATCCAGGCGCCGGGGCTGCAGGAGCTGGCGGAGCGGCTGTCGGACAACTTCGACACCCGCGTGAAGGTCGAACTGGGTCAGCGGAAGGGCCGGATCGTGGTCGAGTTCGGCTCGGTGGACGACCTCGAACGGATCATCACGCTCATGGCGCCGGAAGCGACAAATCGGACACGTTCGACGGACGTGTGATCACCCACGGCACTTACGTCACGGTGACGATGACGGCCCGCATCCGAATGGATACGGGCCGTCATCACGTTGCGGGGTCGGTTCAGCGGTTGACCGCGCGCTCCACCAGTTCCGCGTAGATCTCGCCCAGCGACTGGCCGGCCGCCTCCACCGCCATCGGCAGCAGCGACGTCTCGGTGAGGCCCGGCGACACGTTCACCTCAAGGAAGTACACGGTCCCGTCGGCCGCCACGATCGCGTCCGTCCGCGACACGTCCCGCAGACCCAACAGCCGGTGCGCCGCCACGGCCAACTCGCCGACCGCCTGGGCCGACTTGTCGTCCAACCGCGCCGGGGCGTGGAAGTCGGTCAGGCCGGCCGTGTACCGCGCGGTGTAGTCGTAGACGCCGTTCTCCGGCACGATCTCGACCGGCGGCAGGGCGCGGGGACCGTCCGGGCCGTCCACGACCGCGACGGCCACCTCGACGCCCTCCACGTACCGCTCCGCGAGCACGGTGTCCCCGTACGCCAGGCAGCCCACCATCGCCGCGGGCAGTTCCGCCGCCTCGCGCACCACCCGGGCACCCAGTGCCGAGCCGCCCTGGTCGGGCTTGAGCATCAGCGGCAGGCCGAGCTTCTCGACCATCGCGTCCAGGACCGGCTGCGCGCCCAGCTCGCGGAACGTCGCGTGCGGAAGCACGGTCCACTCCGGCGTCGCCAGGCCCGCACGGGCGAGTTCGGCCTTCGCGGTCGGCTTGTCCCACGCCCGGCGGCACGCGCGGGAGTCCGTGCCGACGAACGGCACGTCCAGCATCTCCAGGACGGTCTGCACCGACCCGTTCTCGCCCTCACCGCCGTGCAGCGCCACCACGACGGCGTCCGGCCGGTGCTCGCGCAACCGCGTGAGGAGCTGGGCGTCGGCGTCCCACTCCTCCACGACGAGACCGGCCGAACGCAGCGCGGCGGACAGCCTGCGACCGGATCGCAGGGACACCTCCCGCTCGTGCGACAGGCCCCCGGACAGCACTGCGACCCAGTGGTCGGACAACTTCTCTCCTAATCAGGCGGTGTCGGGCGAGGGGGTCTGCGGACCGGAGACCGGGCGGGGCGTCGACGGCCCGAACGTCTCGTGCAGCTCCAGCTCGTCCTTGATCACGTTCGCCAGCCGCCGCACGCCCTCGCGGATGCGCTCGGGCGTCGGGTAGCAGTACGAGATGCGCAGCTGACGGCTGCCCAGCCCGTCCGCGTAGAACCCGGTGCCGGACGCGTACGCGACCCGCTGGGTGATGGCCCGCGGCAGCATGGCCTTGGTGTCGATGCCCTCGGGCACGGTCAGCCACACGTAGAACCCGCCGTTGGGCTTGTTCCACGTGGAACCAAGCGGCATGTGCTGCTCCAGGGCCTCGATGGCCGCGTCGCGCCGCTCCCGGTAGGCCTCGCGGTAGGTCTTGATCTGGCCCTTCCAGTCGTGCGTCGACAGGTACCTCGACACGACGAGCTGGTTGAACGTGGGCGGGCACAGCGTGGCCGACTCGGCCGCCAGCACGAGCTTCTCGCGCACCGCGTGCGGGGCGAGCACCCAGCCCACGCGCAGGCCGGCGGCGAAGGTCTTGGAGAACGAGCCCAGGTAGACCACGTTGTCCGGGTCGGTGGACCGCAGCGCCGGGTACGTCACGCCGTCGAAGCCGAGCAACCCGTACGGGTTGTCCTCGACCACGAGGATGCCGTGCTCGCGGCAGATCTGGAGCACCTCGGCCCGGCGCTGGACGGCGAGCGTCACGCCGGCCGGGTTGTGGAAGTTCGGGATCGTGTAGAGGAACTTGACCCGCTGCCCGGCCCGCGCGACGGCGGCGATGGCCTCGCGCAGCGCCTCGGGCACCAGGCCGTCGGCGTCCATGGCCACGTGCACGACGTTGGCCTGGTAGGCGGAGAACGAGCCGAGCGCGCCCACGTACGACGGGCCCTCGGCCAGCACGACGTCACCCGGGTCGCAGAAGATCCGGGTCACCATGTCCAGGCCCATCTGGGAGCCGACGGTGACCACGACGTCGTCCGGGTGGGCGTTGATGCCCTCCAGGGCCATGACCTCGCAGATCTGCTCGCGCAGCTCCGGGATGCCCTGGGCCGAGCCGTACTGCAGCGCCACCAGGCCGTCGGTGGCGACCACGTCGGCGACCTCGGCGGACAGCGAGTCGAGGGGCAGTGCCGCCAGGTGGGGCATCCCTCCCGCCAGGGACACCACCTCGGGCCGACTCGCCACCGCGAACAGCGCCCGGATCTCCGAGGCCGTCATCCCCGCCGTGCGCGCCGCGTACCGGCGCAGGTGGGGATCGAGGCTTCTGGCACCCTGCTTCGGGGGCTGTCCGGGTAGGTTCACGGGGAACTCCGAGGTAGTAGTGGTTACCGGCGGGTTCGTTCCCGGCTGAGTGTAACCGCCGTCCCGTTCGGGGCATGTGCCTTCCGGGCGGGGGTCACATCCGCCTATCCTCGTAGGGGTTGCATTCGGGGGTTGGGAGGTCGGGGTGTCGCGACGCGTCGTGGGCGTGACTCTCGACAACCTGGAGCACCTCTCCAAGCACAGCCGGACCTGCGTGTTCTGGGAGCTGGCGCCCCACCTGAAAGAGCAGGCCGAGGAGTTCGGCGACACCGAGTTCGAGAAGGAAGCCTGGGTGTCCAGCGTCCTGCTCGAATGGGGTTCGTGCGGTCGGATCATCTACTGCGACGGGATTCCCGCCGGCTCCGTGTTCTACGCGCCGCCCGCGGCGGTGCCTCGCTCGTTGGCCTTCCCCACCTCCCCCGCCAGCCCGGACGCCGTGCTGATGACGGGCCTGGAGGTGCTGCCGGAGTTCCGCGGCGGCGGGCTCGGGCGCGTGCTGGTGCAGACCGTGGCGAAGGACCTGACCCGCCGCGGCGTGAAGGCGATCGAGGCCTTCGGCGACGCCCAGCCGATCGAGGACGAGCGGACGTGCGTGACGCCCGCCGACTTCCTGACCAGCGTCGGCTTCAAGACCGTGCGCCCCCACCCGCGCTGGCCGCGGCTGCGGCTGGAGCTGCGCAGCGCGTCCTCGTGGAAGGAAGACGTGGAGGCGGCGCTGGAGCGGCTGCTCAGCTCCGTGACCGTGTCGACGGCCGAACCGAGCTTCCGTCCCGTCTGATCTCACCGCCCTGACCTGCGGTTTCTTTCGCACGGGTTGACATGCAGGTTTTGGCCTGCATAACGTTTACGGCGTGGACAAGGTCTTCAAGGCCCTCGCCGACCCGACCCGGCGCTACCTGCTGGACCGGCTCCACGAGGAGAACGGCCAGACGCTGGGCGAGCTGTGCGCGCGGGTGGGCATGACGCGCCAGTCCGCCACCCAGCACCTGGCCGTCCTGGAGGCCGCGAACCTGGTCAGCACCGTCCGCCGGGGGCGGGAGAAGTTGCACTACCTCAACCCGGTGCCGCTGCACGAGGTCCAGGAGCGGTGGATCGACAAGTTCGAGCGCCCCCGGCTGCGGGTGCTCGCCGAGGTCAAACGACGAGCGGAGAACGCGATGAAACCCGAGTTCGTGTACGTCACGTACATCGAGAGCACGCCGGAGAAGGTCTGGGAGGCCCTCACCGACCCGGACCTGACGGCGGCCTACTGGGGGCACCGCAACGTCTCCGACTGGCAGGTCGGCTCGACGTGGGCGCACCGCCGGGTCGACTCGGACGTGGACGACGTGGTGGGCGAGGTGCTGGAGAGCGACCCGCCGCACCGCCTGGTGACCACGTGGCGGGACCCGGAGGACCCGCGGGAGGCCTCGACCGCCACCTTCCTCATCCAGCCGTACAAGGGCATCGTGCGGCTCACCGTGACCCACGAGGGCCTGGCCGACGACGCCGAGCGCGCCCAGGCGGCGGCCGGGTGGGCGGCCGTGCTGTCCAACCTCAAGTCGTTGCTGGAGACCGGCCGGGTGCTGTCCGGCATCCCGTGGGAGATGCCCGAGTGACCCGCGCGGTCTAGGTTTCACCCCGTGGTGTTCGCGATCTTCGGCCTGGTGTCGGCCGTGTTCTTCGTCCTGGGCGTGCGCCGCGACCGGCGGCGGGTGGCCAACGCCGTGTGGCTGGGCCTGACCCTGGTGGCCGCCCTGCTGTGGCTGCTGACCAAGGACGACCTGCCGTGGTGGCTGGACGACCTGCTGGGGTGGGCGGTCGCGATCGCCGTCCTGGGGTGCGGGCTGGTGCTGCCGGTCGCGCTCGTGGTGAACGGGCTGCTGATGGTGCGGCGCGAGGGGCGCAGCCTGGGGAACCTGTTGTCACTGCTCGCGGGCCTGGCGATCGTCGGGCTGGTGGTGGTGTTCCTGCTGGCCCTGGACGACCCGCGGACGTGGGTGCACGCCGTGGTCGGCTCGCTGGTGATCGTCTCGGCGTACCTGGCGTTCCTGTTCGTCAGCCTGCTGCTGTACTCGGTGCTCTACGGCAAGACCGGTCGCCGGACGGGCTTCGACGCCGTCGTCGTGCTCGGCTCGGGCCTGCTCGGCGACCGCGTCCCGCCCCTGCTGGCGTCCCGCCTGGACCGGGCCGTGCAGCTGTACCGGCGGGAGGTGGCGGCGGGCGGCGCGCCGGTGATCGTCGTGTCCGGTGGCCAGGGGGCCGACGAGAAGGTGTCCGAGGCCCAGGCGATGCGGCGGTACCTGGTCGAGGCGGGCGTGCCGGCTGACGCCGTCCTGCTGGAGGACCAGGCCACCACCACGGAGGAGAACCTGCGCTACAGCCGGGCCGTGCTGGACTCGGAGGGCCACAGCGGCCGGACGGTGGCGGTCACCAACAACTACCACGTGTTCCGCACGGCGGTGACCGCGCGGCGGCTGCGGCTGAAGATGGGCGTGATCGGGTCGCGGACGGCGTTCTACTTCCTGCCCAGCGCGTTCCTGCGCGAGTTCGTCGCCATCCTGACCCGCAACCCGGTGGCCCACACCCTGGCCTGCGGGTTGCTGGTCAGCCTCTACCTGCTGCTGCTGTTCTAGCCGGCCGAGCGCTGGCCGGTGGCCAGTTCGTGGCGCATGAGGTCGTCGAGGGTGAAGGTGCCGGTCGGCTGGTCGTCCTTGCCGAGCAGGTACAGGCGTTTCACGGCCACCAGGATGCCCTCGGCGACCACGTCCCGGAACGCGGGCGTGGCCAGGCGGGCGCGGTCCTGGTCGTTGGTCAGGTAGCCGACCTCGACGCGGACGGCCGTGCACTTGGTCATCCGCAGCATGTCCCACGTCTTGGGGTGGGTGCCGCAGTCCAGCATCCCCGTCCGGGCGACCAGTTCGCGCTGGATGAAGCCCGCCAGGGCCTCCCCGACGGTGGACGACGTGCCGTTGCCGGTGCCGTAGTGGAAGCTCGCCACGCCGTTGGCCAGCGGCGACTTGTTGCCGTCGCTGTGCAGCGACAGGATCAGGTCGGCGCCCGCCTCGTTGGCGAAGCGCGCCCGCTCGCTCTCGTCCGGGCAGTTGTGCGGCCCCCTGGTGAGCAGGGCTTCCATGCCGGTCGCGGCCATCTTGCCCTCCAGCAGGCGGGCCAGGTCCAGCATCACGTCGGCCTCGGACACGCCGCCGACCACGACGCCGCGGTCGGTGCCGCCGTGGCCCGGGTCGATGATGATCCGCTTGCCGGACAGCCGCGGCCCGGCCTTGCGGACGCGCTCCTGCTCGCGCAGGAACACCGGTCGGCCGCCGCGGACCTTCGGCTGGAGCTGGCGCAGCGCGCGGACGGTGTCCGGGCCGCACATGCCGTCCACGATCAGGCCGTAGTCGCGCTGGAAGCTGCGCAGCGCCTGCTCGGTCTGCTGCCCGAACTCGCCGTTGGGCCGACCGGCGTCGTAGCCCAGCTCCAACAGGCGCTCCTGCAGGGCGAACACGTCGTCGCCGGTCACCGGCTGGGACATCAGGTACGCGAGCGGCCGGTCGCCGAGGCGGAAGGTGGCGTCGCGCAGCGCGCGGTAGGTGGCGGGGCCGACGACGCCGTCGGTGATCAGACCCCGTTGCTGCTGGAACGCGCGCACGGCGTGCTCGACCGGCAGGTCGAACACCTGAGACGGCTGCGGATCGGACAGCAGGCCGAGCCGGGTCAGCGTGGCCCTCACCTCGGCGACGTCCGGGCCGAAATCCCCGCGGCGGAGTAGCAGCATGTACCCCTCGTTCACTAAGGCGTCGACGGCGCCGACGCTGAGGTTGACGCCCTATTGTGCCTTGCTCGGGCCGATGCTCCTCGTTGGGCTACTGCGAGTGGTTACCCGCCCACAAAAGAATGACCCGTCCGTCTCACCGTGAAGACGGACGGGTCACGCTCCGGGTTGCACTCAGGCGAGGACGTCGGCGAGGTCGTTGAGCAGCGCGGCCTTCGGCTTCGCGCCCACGATCTGCTTCACCGGGCGGCCACCCTGGAACAGGATCATGGTCGGGACGGACATGATCTGGTAGTCGCGGGCGATCGACGGGTTGGCGTCGATGTCCAGCTTCGCCACCGTGATCTTCTCGGCGTGCTCGGCGGCGATCTCCTCCAGCACGGGGGCGACCATCTTGCACGGGCCGCACCAGGTCGCCCAGAAGTCGACCAGGACCGGCTTGTCGCTCTGGAGCACGTTCTCGGTGAAGCTGTCGCTGGTCACAGCGACGGTGGCGCCTGCCATGTTCTCTCCTCTTCAGGCGGGGAAACGCGGGACTAGCTGGGGGTCAGTCGGCGGAGTCGCCGTAGCCGCCGCCCACGAACTCGGGCGTGAGGTTCGCCTCGGACTCGCCGTGCTCGGCCAGCCAGCGCTCCGCGTCGATCGCGGCGGAGCAGCCGGAGCCCGCTGCGGTGATCGCCTGGCGGTAGGTGTGGTCGACCAGGTCGCCGGCCGCGAACACGCCGTCGAGGTTGGTGTAGGTGCTCTGGCCCTTGACCTTCACGTAGCCGGCGTCGTCCACGTCGACCTGGCCGCGGACGAGGTCGCTGCGCGGGTCGTGGCCGATCGCCAGGAAGAAGCCGGTGAACGGGTGCTCGCTGATCTCACCCGTCCGGGTGTCACGCACCTTGAGGCCGGACATCGTGCCGCCCTCGCCGACGACCTCGACGGCCTCGGCGTTGAGCAGCCACTTGATCTTCTCGTTGGCGCGGGCGCGCTCCAGCATGATCTTCGACGCGCGGAACTCCTCGCGGCGGTGGATCAGCGTGACCGACCGGGCGAAGCGGGTGAGGAACGTGGCCTCCTCCATCGCCGAGTCGCCGCCGCCGACCACCGCGATGTCCTGGTCGCGGAAGAAGAAGCCGTCGCAGGTCGCGCACGCCGACACGCCACGGCCGAGCAGCTCCTGCTCGCCGGGGATGTGCAGGTAGCGGGCCGCCGCGCCCATCGCGAGGATGACGGCCTTGGCCGCGTAGCGGACGCCGTTGGCGGTGACGTGCTTGACGTCGCCCTCCAGCTCCAGCTGCTCCACGTCCTCGGCGCGCAGCTCGGCGCCGAAGCGCTTGGCCTGCTCGCGCATCTGCTCCATGAGGTCGGGCCCCATGATGCCGTCGCGGAAGCCGGGGTAGTTCTCGACTTCGGTCGTGGTCATCAGCGCCCCGCCGTACTGCGAGCCCTCGAACACCAGCGGTTCGAGCTGCGCGCGCGCCGCGTAGACCGCCGCGGTGTACCCGGCGGGCCCCGATCCCACGACGATCAGGTTCCGAACGTCCGACACCCTCGACCTCCGTTTGTCGTGACAGGCGTGGGCCTGCACTTCTGCTCAACGGATCGTAGGGTGCCGCAATTCCTGATCTGTCGGGTGAGGTGGACTACTGCCACTTGCCCCTGCTACGGCGTGATCTGGCTGGTGGCCAGGACGCCGTTGGGGTTGTCCGGGCCGCAGGTGTCCGGGTCCAGCACCACGATCTTGAACGCGCCCGGCTTGCCGCCCGGCAGGATCGCCATCACGGCGGCCCTGTCGTCCAGGGTGATCGGGCTGACGCCCAGCGGCTTGGCGCTCGCGATGTTCGCGCCCCGCAGGCAGCCGGCCAGCTTGTCCTGGTTCTCCAGCGGCCCGTAGTTCTGCGCCTTGAGCACGTCGCCGAAGACCGGGCCGAAGTCGTTGCCCTTCACCGCCAGCGGGCGCTGGGTGACCGGGGTGTTCGCCGAGGTCGGTCCGGCCACGTTGTCGCCGGGCTTGGACGTCGGGCTGCCCTGGGTGCCGACGACCACCACGCCGACCGCGACGGCCGCCGCGGCGAGCAGGCCCGCGCCCCACCCGAGCTGCTTCTTCCGCCGCCGGGCGGCGAGGTCCACCACCGGGGCGACGGGCCGCGCGGGCGAGGCGCCCGCGCGGCGGAACTCCTCGGCCAGCGCCGCGTCGATCCGGTCCGCGACCTCGCGCGGCATCGGGATCGGCGGCAGGTCGCGCAGGTCGGCGACGGTCGCGTCGAGGGCGGCCAGGACGTCCTGCGCCTCCGGGTCGTGCGCCACGGCCGCCCGCAGCTCCGCCTCGGTCTGCGGGTCCAGGACACCCGCGTGCAGGTCAGCCAGCAGGTCGACGGACCACGGCGGCCCCGAACGCCGCACATTGCCGGTCATCGTTCCTCCAACTGACGTCCCTGTTGCACCTGCACATCGCTCACTGGGACGTTCGCATCTGCACTCTGGTTCCGGAGGTGCCCGAGAACTTTGGCCAGCTTCGCGCGACCCCGGGCGCACCGCGACTTGACCGTGCCCTCGGCGATGCCCAGCAGCTGGGCCGTCTCGGCGACGGAGTACCCCTCCACGTCGACCAGCACGATGGGCGCGCGCTGCTCCTCGGGCAGCTCGCTCAACGCCGCCTGGACCACCAGCCGGGTCTCCCGCTCGGCCATCGCGTCGCGGGGCGCGACCGGCTCGCCGGGCCCGGCCTCGGGCAGCGGCACGGTGGGGCGCGTCTGCCGCCTGCGCATCCGGTCGAGGCAGGCGTTCACCACTATTCGGTGCAGCCATGTGGTGACCTGCGACTCGGCCCGGAAGCTCGCGGCGGCGCGGAAGGCGGAGATGAACGCCTCCTGCAACGCGTCGGCCGCCTCTTCGGGGTCGCGCAGCGTGCGCAGCGCGACGGCCCACATGCGGTCCCGGTGCCGTCTGACCAACTCCGAGAAGGCGTGCGGGTCACCCGCGGCGTGCGCCGCGATGAGGTCTGCGTCCGAGCTGGCTGCGGCGGTCACGCGGGGAAGCCTATCGGCCCTGGCGAGTGGCGGTTCGATCACCCGTTGGGAGTAGGCGCGGCGGAGTCACTGGGCCCGCGTGTAGACCACTTCGGCGATCTCGGACTTGTGGTTCCGCCCGCCGCCCGCCAGCTTCGTCACCCACACGAGCAGGTGCTGGGTGGCCTCGTGCTCGCCCAGCTGGACCTGGGTCTGGCCCGGCGACAGGGTGGCCGTGGCGATCACCTTGGTCTCCTCCAGCGGGGCGTTCTCCGAGGCCGCGACCCGGATCTCGACCACCGTGCCCTCGCTGGGCGAGGTGATCGTCACCGACGCGAGCTTCACCGGTTCGGCGAACGACGCCATCAGGCCGATGCCCGGCTTGAGCGTCGGGAACGGCTGGAAGTAGTTCTCCGTCTGCCAGACCGTGGTCGGGTTGTTGTCCACCGCCCGGTTCGCGCGGTTGGCGTTGTCCGGCTGGTTGGTGACGTCGTAGACGCCGATCGACGCCGGCTGCACCGGTCCGGCCGGGGTCGGCGCGGGCGGGGCGGGCTGCCCGGAGGTCGCCGGCGTGGTCTGACCGATCACCACCGTCGGGCCGCCGCCCTTGGTGGGCTCGTCGCTGAAGAAGCTCACGATCTGCACGCCCAGCCAGACGACGACCGCCAGCGTCGCCGCCGCCAGCACCGCCACGCTGATCCACAGCTTGCGCTTGTGGTCGCGCCCGCGCTGGGGGCGTTGGGTGGTCCACACCGCGCCGTCGTCCTCGGCGTTCACCGGCTGGATCAGCGCGGTCTGCGCCTCGGACTCGGCGATCTGGTCCAGCACCTGGAGGATCGCGGCGGACGTGCGGATGCCGCCCACACTGGTGTCCTCCAGGGACCGCACCGCCACCGACGACAGCTCGTGCGGCACGTACGGGTGCAGGGTGCTCGGGGCGACGACCGAACCGTCCGGCCCGGTCGGGGCGACCGGCACGCCGTCCGGGCCGCCGGGCAGCGCCCACCGGCCGGTCAGCAGCAGGTACAGGATCGCGCCGAGGCCCTTGACGTCGTCGCGGGCGATCGCGTCCGGCCGCGGGCCGGGGAACGCCAGGCGCAGCCGGCCGTCGGAGGTCACCCGGATGCGCTGCGGGTGGTCCGCGCCCAGGACCAGGCCGGCGTGGTGCGCGCCCTCGATCGCCGCGCCCAGGGGCTCCAGCAGGCGGGTCGCGGCGCCGGCGGGCAGCGGGCCCTCGGCGATCAGGTCCATCAGGTCGGTGCCCTGGGTCCACTCGGCCACGACGATGGCGAGGATGCCCTCGTCCAGCTTCACGCCGGTGCCGGGGGCCAGGACGTCGATCACCCGGGATACCCCCGGGTGGGTGAAGCTCGCCGCGTGCGTCGCCCGCTCGGCGGTCCGCTTGGCCCGGGCCAGCGCCTGCGCGTCGGCCGGGTCGCCGACCAGGATCGTCAGGGCGACGTCCCGGTTGAGCTGGCCGTCGCGCGCCCGCCACAGCTCGGCGTCGCAGCGCTGGTCCACGCCGGAGCGGGCGAGCAGCCGGTAGCGGCCGTCGCCGATGACCCCGCCGGGCACCAGCGAGGTGTTCTGGATCGGGCCGCTGCTCACGCGCCCGAGGGTACGGGACTCGGCTCTGTCGGCACGCTCACCGCCGCCGCACCAGACGGCTGATCTTGTCCACCACGGGCTTCACCTCGGGTACCCGGAACACCGCCATCAGCAGGAAGCTCAGCGGCAGTCCCACGATCGTCAACACGGTCATCTCCACCCAGGCGGAGGCGACGGGGCCTTCGGTTCCCAGCAGATCGACGGCGAGCCACGCCGCTCCCACCGCCGCCCCGAAGCCGAGGGCCGACGCCACCACGCTCAGGCAGATCGTCCACGCCGTGTACCCGGTCCGCAGCCGGCCCAACCGGATCCGCAACCAGAGCTGCCCGACCAGGCAACCCACGACGAAGCTCAGCGACATGGCGATCGACACGCCCACGGCGAGCTTCTCGCGCGGCGCGTACTCCAGGAACCCGTAGAGCAGCGCGATCCGGACCACGACCATGATCGCCTGGATGATCGTCGGCGTCCGGGCGTCCTTGAGCGCGTAGAACACCCGCAGCTGGAGCAGCGTGATCGCGTAGGGCACCAGGCCGAACGCCGACAGCGCCAGCGCCTGGCCCATCCGTTCACCGCCGGCCAGGCCCGCCTCGCCGTGCGAGAACACCGCCAGGCCGATGGCCACGCCGCCCACGGTCATCAACGCGCTGAACGGCATGAGCAGGATGGACGACATCCGGTTGCCGAACGACAGGTCGCCGACCAGCGCCCCGGTGTCGTTGGCCGCCGCCGCGCGGGACATCTTCGGCATCAGCGCGGTCAGCAGCGACACGCCCAGCACGCCGTAGGGCACCTGCGCCACGAGCCACTGGTAGTTGTAGGCGGTCAGCGCGCCGGTCGAGTTCAGCGCGACGCGGGTCAGCACCGCCATGCTGACCAGGCCCAGCGCCACGTACAGCAGCACCCAGAAGGCCAGGCCGCCGAACTCCGCGAGCCGCCGGTCCCAGCCCCACCGCCAGCGGAACCGGAACCCGGTGCGCTTCATCGCGGGCAGCATCACCGACGCCTGCACGGCCACGCCCAGCATCGTGCCCAGGCCCAGCACCAGCAGCTTCGGCTCGCCCATGCGGACCGGGTCGAGCGAGATCTCCCCCGGCACCAGCCAGTACACGCCGAGCGTCACGATGACCACGACGTTGTTGAGCACCGGCGCCCAGGTGGGCAGGCCGAACACGTGCCGGGTGTTCAGGATCGCGCCGAGCAGCGCGGACAGGCCGTAGAACACGATGCCGGGCAGCACCAGGTAGGCGAACGCGGTCACCAGAGCCGGGTTCGCCTCGTCCGCGCCGCTGGTGAACATCGCGGTCAGCAGCGGCGCGCAGGCGATGGCGATCGCGGTGCCGACGCCGAGCACGACCACCGACATGGTGATCAGCCACTGGGCGTAGGACTCGCCGCCGTCCGGGTCCTCCTTCTCGGCGCGCACCAGCAGCGGGATCGCGACCGACGTGAGGATGCCGCCGAGCAGCAACTCGTTGATCATCGTCGGCAGCGTGGTGGCCGCCTGGTAGGAGTCGTTGAGGACGTCCGCGCCGATGATGGTGATCAGCAGCAGCTTGGACAACAGGCCGGAGACCCGGCTGACGATCGTGGCGATGGCCATCGAGCCGGAGGCACGGGCCACCGACGGGGGTTCCTGCTGCTCGACCACCGTGCTCGTTCCGCTCAACTCGCGCTCGACCTCTCCGGCGTGACCGCTTCCGGTTGCCCCGGGCCGGCTGTGCTCGGCACCGCCGCCGCGGACTTCGCCGCGCGCGCCCGCCGGTAGATGCGCCGGGCGGACAACAGCACGAGCAGGGCGCCCGCGAGGGCGGTGATGACGACGGTGATGGTCCCGTACGCCGAGGAGGACACCTCCAGCCGGGCCCGTTCGCCCAGCTCGACGCCGTCCGGAGTGGTCAGCCGGACGTGCACCGGGAACCGGCCGGACCGCAGCACCTCGACCGGCACGGTGAGCTGCCGGTCGCCGCGAGCGGGCAGCACCACGTCGGGTTGCTGCTCGACCAGGATGCCCGGGGTGTCCTCGACCAGGATGCGCACGGTGACCCGCACGTCGAGCCGGTTGCGGATGGTCACCGGGATGGGGCTGTCGCCGGAGGCGAGCAGGATCGGGCTGCTCGGCTCGGACACGGTGACCTGGCCGCGCAGCGCGTCGAGCTGCTCCCGGCCGGTGGCCAGGGTGGCGCGCGCGCCGGACTCGTTGCCGCGCCACGACCCGGACACCGCGCGGAGCAGGTTCAGCCGCATCGGCTCGACCAGGTCGCCCGGCTTGGTGGACTCGGCGTCCTGCTGGGCCATCGCCCCGAACAGCCGCTGCAGCTGCTGCCAGGTCGAGGACACCTCGGCGGTGACGGCCGGGGAGACCTCCCGCGCGCCCGACTCGACCGGGTAGCTCAACGTCGAGCGCTGCTCGGGCGGGGGCGCGCCGAGCAGAGTCGGCAGGCCCACCGGCGTGGCGAACCCGGAGCCGACCAGGGACTTCGTCTGCTGGAGGAACGTGTCGACCTCGCCGGTCGGCGCGTTCCAGCGGCGCGGGGGCGTGATCACGAGGTGCCGGCCGTCGCCCTGGAAGGCGGTCCGGTAGACCAGCGCGGCCAGCGCGTTCTGCACCGACACCGGGCGGTTCTCGGTCGGCGTGGTGATGCCCGCGGTGGTCTGGGCGGGGCCGCCGCGCAGCGCGTCGGACACCATGTCGTCGATCCGGACGGCGGTCACCGGCTTGCCGCCGGGCCCGTCGACGCGGACCGGCGCGGTGCCGGCGGTGCCCGCGACGGCGGACTGGTCGACCACCAGCGAGGTCACGCCCTGCGCGGTGAGGTCGGCGAGGGTCTGCTCGTCCACGACGCCGTCCTCGGGCCACGCGAGGCCCTGCTGGGCCTGCACGTCGAGGACCTGGCGCACCACGTCCACGCCCTTGCCGGCGAGCGCGCCGAGGTCGGTCAGCCGGGCGCGGGACAACGCGACCAGGTCGGCGTCGGCGTCGGGCAGCGCGACCACGCACCGGCCGCCGGCGAGCAGCTTGAGCCGGGCCAGCCACAGCTCCGCCGCGCCGCTGCCCTTGCCCGCGCCCTGGCCGCGCACCTGGTAGCCCTTGGCCATCGCGGACACCGTCCGCAGGAGGTCGGGGTCCACGGCGAGGCACACGGCCGGGCCCAGCGGGCCGTCCAGCGCGGACTCGTAGGCCATGAGCAGGCCGTACAGGCGTCCGCCGAGCGCGAGGGACCCGGCCAGCTCGTCGTCGGCGAGCACCGGCTCCAGGCCGCCGGAGACCATCCGCGGGCGGTCCACCAGCGGCCACAGCAGGGTGATCTTCGCCGGGGTGGCGGGCGCGCCGAGCGGGGTGCCGCCGGGGACGCCCAGCACGGGCAGGAGGGTGCTCAGGGCGACCAGGCGGGCGCGGCCGCCGTCCTGCGGTCGGCCGTTGATGTTGGCCAGGACCGGGTAGATGCCCGGCTGGTCGATCTTGAGCGAGGTGTTGCCGGCGCCGCGGACCGGGACGGTGAGGGTGAACGGCTTGCTCTCGTTCTCCCGCAGCTCGTCCACGATGGGCGTGAACCAGGGCTGGACCAGTTCGGCGTCGGTGGGCTCGCGCAGGGCGCGGCGGACCTCGTCCTCGGACTCCAGGGCGTCGCCGCGCTCCAGGCGCAGCTCCAGGTCGAACAGCGGGCGGTCGCCGATGTTGACGACCTTGCCGGTGACCGTGACGGACTCGGTGTCGGCGGTGACCACGCGGGGGGTGAGCGCCTCGATGTCGAGCCGGAGCCGGGCCGGGGCGTTCTGGCCGGGCTGGCTGGACAGGGCTCGGGTCGACCAGACCTGCGTGGCGGGCGCGGGCTTGACCGGGATGCGGCCCGCGAGGACGCCGCCGACCGGGCCGGGCGGAGCCGGGGACAGCGCGCCGTCGACCTGGCCGCCGGTCTGGCCCGCGACCGGTTGGGCGGTGCCGGGTTGGGCGGTGCCGGGTTGGTCCGGCTGACCGGCGGACTGGGACCCGGTGCCGGGCCGGTCGGCGGGCTGGGTCGCGGTGTCGGGTCGGGGCGGGCCGGTGAGGTCGTCGACCGGCGCGGCCAGGGCCGGCGAGCCGGTGAGCAGGAGCCCGGCCGCCGCGAGGGCGGACAGCAGCCGTTTCACGCGCGCTCCGCCCCGTCCTCGGCCGCGTGGCCGCCGGCCCCCGAGTCGATCATCTCACGGGGCGCCGACACCTCGGTGCGGGCCGCGGTGACCAGGTCGGGCAGTTCGGACCCGGCGAGCAGGTCTACGGCCCGGCGCACCAGTCGCCGCTCGTCCGCGTAGGCGAGCCGCTCGTCCAGTTCGCCAAGGGGCACCCACGCCACCTCGGTGACCTCCACGTCTTCGTCGGACAACTCGCCGCCCAGCGCTTCGAGGAGGAAGTGGTGGACGGTCTTGTGCACCCGGCGGTCCTCGGCGACGAACCAGTAGTCGATCGAGCCGAGGGGCCGCAGCACCC
Organism: Saccharothrix sp. NPDC042600; assembly: GCF_040647305.1. Classification (NCBI taxonomy): domain Bacteria; kingdom Bacillati; phylum Actinomycetota; class Actinomycetes; order Pseudonocardiales; family Pseudonocardiaceae; genus Saccharothrix; species Saccharothrix sp. NPDC042600. Next base: position 119,100 of record NZ_JBEZBW010000013.1, read on the forward strand.
TGCTATGGATACCGGTCTCCTCCGCGACCTCGCGCACCGCGGTCTGCTCCGCGGTCTCGCCGGCCTCGATGTGGCCCTTCGGCAGCGACCACAGGAGCCTGCCCCGCCGGTCCAGCCGGCCGATGATCGCCGCCGCGCCGCGCAGGCGGTCGAGCACGAGGCCGCCCGCCGACGTCTCGTCCACCGTCTTCAGGCGGCGACCGCGACGTCGGTTCCGACGCCTCGGCTTGGGACCGCCGGAGCGACCGGACGAGTGGGGCATGACCTGATGGTAGTCACGTCCCCTGATTACCGGTCGTGACCCCGGCATTGCCGAAGGTAACCAGTATCGTCACATGCTTGACTTAGCTGACTTGACTCAGGACCAAAACCCTCGCTGATAGAAGGCTGGCCTTTCGTGTCCGGATCGAAGCTGTCCCCAGATGACGTCGTGGAACTGCTCAGCGCGTTCCCCGTCGCCGACGAGCTGGCCGAGCGGTTCGCCGCCGCGGGGCACCGGCTCTACCTCGTGGGCGGCAGTGTCCGTGACGCGCTGCTGGGTCGCCTGACCGGCTCCCACGACCTCGACTTCACCACCGACGCCCGGCCGCCGGCGGTGCAGAAGCTGCTGTCGGGGTGGGCCGAGGCGGTGTGGGACACCGGCATCGCGTTCGGGACGGTCGGCGCGGCCAAGCGCGGCCTGACGCTGGAGATCACCACGTTCCGCGCGGACGCCTACGACGGCGTGACCCGCAACCCCGAGGTGACCTTCGGCGACTCGATCGACGGCGACCTGGTCCGGCGCGACTTCACCGCCAACGCGATGGCGTTCGACCTGGTCGCCCGCGAGCTGGTGGACCCGACCGGCGGTCGGGCGGCCCTGGCCGCGAAGGTGCTGGACACGCCCGCGACGCCCGAGCAGTCGTTCTCCGACGACCCGCTGCGGATGCTGCGCGCCGCCCGGTTCGTCGCCCAGCTCGGCTTCCGGCCCGCGCCGCGCGTGGTCGAGGCGATGCGGGCGATGGCCGGCGAGCTGTCCCGGATCACGCCCGAGCGGGTGCAGGCCGAGCTGTCCAAGCTGCTGACCGGCGCCTTCCCGCGCGCGGGCATCGAGCTGATGGTCGAGACCGGCCTCGCGGACGTCGTGCTGCCCGAGCTGCCCGCGATGAAGCTGGAGATCGACGAGCACCACCAGCACAAGGACGTCTACCACCACTCGCTGGTCGTGCTGGAGCAGGCGATCGACCTGGAGGACACGCCCGAGCCGGACCTGGTGCTGCGGCTCGCGGCGCTGCTGCACGACATCGGCAAGCCGGACACCCGCAAGTTCGAGGAGGGCGGCGGCGTCTCGTTCCACCACCACGAGGTGGTCGGCGCGAAGATGGCCCGCAAGCGTTTGCGCGCGTTGCGGTACTCCAAGGAGGTCGTCGAGGACGTCTCGCAGCTGGTGTACCTGCACCTGCGCTTCCACGGCTACGGCTCCGGCGAGTGGACCGACTCGGCGGTGCGCCGGTACGTCACCGACGCCGGCCACCTGCTGCCGCGCCTGCACAAGCTGGTCCGCGCCGACTGCACCACGCGCAACAAGCGCAAGGCCAACACCCTCCAGCGCACCTACGACGAGCTGGAGCGCCGGATCGCGCGCATCGCGGCCGAGGAGGACCTGCGCCGCGTGCGGCCCGACCTCGACGGCAACGAGATCATGCGGCTGCTCGGGCTGCCGCCGGGGCCGTTGGTCGGCAAGGCGTGGAAGTTCCTCAAGGAGCTGCGCCTGGACCGGGGTCCGCTGGACCACGACGAGGCCGTGGCGGAGCTGCTGGCGTGGGCGCGCGCCGAGGGGATCGACCTCCCCGGGTGACTCCTGGTGAAACAATCACCCGCTTTCCGTTAGCCAAGTGACAGTCGGTTGCGACACCATGACTGTGTGCGTCGGGGGTAGACGCACATTGGGGGTGGTGTCGCATGAACGCTTGGGGGTTGTCCACAGAGGGGGGCACTCGGGCGGACGGACTGGCCGTGCTGACCGATCACCAGCGGGCCGTGCTGAGGTGCTTGGCCAGGGGGTTGGCCGATCACGAGATCGCACGCGTCCTCGCGGTCACGCAGCGCCAGGTCGGTGTGGTCGTCGGTGAGATCCTGCGGGCGCTGGACCTGCGGGACCGCATGGCGGCCGTGGTGTACGCGCACGAGATCGGGATGATCCGGCTACCCGTGCCGTACGCGCCGGTTTAGCGCCAGGAAACCGGCGATGCCGAGCAGGTAGGCGACGGTCGCCGCGACGACCAGGCCGGGCGACCGGCCGTCCAGTGGCACGACCGCCGCGGCGACCGCCACCGCCGCCACCTGCGTGGCGTTGAACAGCGTGTCGTAGAGCGCGAACACCCGGCCGCGCACCTCGTCGCCGATGTCGTGCTGCACGGCCGCGTCGACGCACAGCTTGACCACCTGGCCCGCGAAGGTGAGCAGGAACGACGCGAACAGCGTGGTCGGCAGCGTCATGGGCAGGCCGAGGCCGAGCTGGGTCGCGGCGGCCAGGCCCAGCGCGCCGCACACGGTGCCGCGGCGGCCGAGCACGTCCACGACCCGGTCGGTCACCAGGCCCGCGACCAGGATGCCCGCGCCGCCGAACACCGCGACCTCGCCGAGTCCCGCGAGGCCCGCCCGGAACGGGCCGAAGTCGGTGAACGAGTTGCGCATCAGCAGCAGCGTGATCAGCAGCGACATGCCGAACGCGGCGCGGTGGGCGAGCAGCGCCAGCAGGGCGGCGGACACGCTGGGCGTGTGCCACGCGGCCTTGCCGCCGTCGGCCAGGCCCCGGGCGACGGCGGTCACCGTGCGGGACGGCTCGTCCACCTCGTCCGGGCCCAGGACGCCGCGCGCGAACCGGGCCGCCAGGAACGCCGCGGTCAGCGAGCCGATGACGGCGAACGCCGTGGTCCACGCCGAACCGCCGTCCCCCGCGCCCAGCACCTGCCGCAGGCCGACCGCGCAGGCCGCGCCGAGCACGGCGGTCAGGGCGCCGAACGTGGTGACGAACGCGTTCGCCTCGACCAGGTGGTCGTCGGCCACGACGTGCGGCAGCGACGCGGACAGGCCCGAGCCGACGAACCGGCTCACGCCGGTGACGAACAGGGCGGACGCGTAGAGCGGGACGCCGTCCAGCCCCAGGCCCACGGCGGCGGCCGTGAGCAGGATGAACGCGCCCCGGGTGAGGTTGGCCACGACCAGGACGCGGCGGCGGTCCCACCGGTCGAGCAGCGCGCCCGCGAACGGGCCGACCACGGAGTACGGGAGCAGCAGGACCGCGAACCCGGCCGCCACGGCGAGCGGGTCCGCGTGCCGTTCGGGGTTGAACAGCACCGCGCCCGCGAGACCGGCCTGGAACAGACCGTCGCCCCACTGGGCCGCGAGCCGGGAGGCCAGCAGCCTGCGGAAGTCCGCCACGGCGAGGAGCTTGCGGATCCCGAGGTGGTGCTTTGCCGTGGTCGTCCCGGCAGTGGTCACACCACGAGCCTAGGCCCTGCGGTCGGCCGCTCGGGTGAACGGGAGGGGGAATCAAGGGGTGGGTGCCACGAAGGCCGGACCCGTGCGGGTCCGGCCTCCCTGGCGCCAGGTGCCCGGTCGCCTCTCGGCGGATTGCGCTTCGCGGCTCCAGCCGTGCGGTATTCCGCGAAGGCGGTTTGTGTTGGGCCCGGGGGACTCGATGGCACCTGACGGTCACTGCAACGAACACGGTAACGCGGATGTTCCGCGACGGGTGTGATGTGCGCCGTCTGGGATCATGGGCTGGTGCGCCCTGATGCCGAAGTCGAACCGGGTTCCCTGCTGGTCGCGGCGCCGAGCCTGACCGACTCGAACTTCCGCCGCACGGTGGTCTACGTGATCGACCACCGCGGGGAGGGCACGCTGGGCGTGGTGCTGAACCGGCCGAGCGAGGTGGCGGTGCACGACGTCCTGCCCGCGTGGGGGCCGCACGTGTCCCGGCCGCAGGCGGTCTACATCGGCGGCCCGGTCGAGCAGAAGACGGCCCTGTGCCTGGCCGCGCTGCGGGCCGGCGAGGACCACAGTTCGCTCGAAGGTGTGGTCGGCGTGCACGGACCGGTGGCGTTGATCGACCTGGACTCGGACCCGGACGCGCTGGTCCCGAAGGTGCGCGGCCTGCGCGTGTTCGCCGGGTACGCGGGGTGGGGCGAGGACCAGTTGGCGGGCGAGATCGACCGCGGCGACTGGATCGTCGTGCCCGGCCTGCCCGACGACGTCCTGACCCCGCCGAACACCGACCTGTGGGGCCGCGTCCTGCGCCGCCAGGGCATGCCGACCGCACTGCTGGCCACGTTCCCCATGGACGTCCGCCGCAACTGACTGTCGTACCCCGCCGGGACGATGGAGACGGGGGCCGGAGGCCGCCCCCGACAGACGGAAACGGCCCGGACGGTGGTGGGCGTCCGGGCCGTGAACTCCTGTCGGGTCAGGCGCGCTGGAGCACGCCGCACGCCCCGGCGCACGCGCACCCGCCGCAGCCGGCCGGTTCGGGCGCGGGCATCGCCTCGGCGGCCCGGTGCGCCACGACCCCGCCCGCGGCGGCGATGACCAGCGAGCCCACCAGCCCCACCAGGCCGACGACCAGCGCCGTCCCAGGGTTGAGCAGCACCGCCACCGCCGTGAGCAGGGCGACCGCGCCCGCCACCGCGGTGGGCACGGCGGCCACCCGGTTGGCCATCGCGAACGTCTCGTCGTCGCGGAGGGTGGCCGCGGTCCGGACGCCGAAGAAGCGGTTGCGGCGCAGGAGGCCGCGCAGACCCAGCACGCCGGTCGTCCCGAACGCCACGCCGACCAAGCCCAGCACCACGAGCAGCACGATGTTCACGCGTTCGAGGGTAGGCGCGTCCTTCGATCAAGCTCGAACCAGGTCCTCCGAACGTGACGCCCGCTGACGCGGAGCGCTGTGCACCGGGCTCGGGCGGACACGCTGCCGGAGACGGTCGGGTTCCCCGCCCGGTTCATCCTGGTTGCGGCCCGCTGATACCGTGGACACATGAGCACGGCCCGCCTGCTCCTTATCTAGCCGCGCGGACCCGCACGAAAGGGTCGGCGCGGCAACCCCTCATGCCCATCAGGGCTGGGGGGTTTCGTCATGTCAGGGGCCGGCAACCGGAAGGGACTACCCAGATGAGCACCGACGCGGCGGCTGAGACGCCCGCCTTCCGCTACACCGCCGCACTGGCGGCGGAGATCGAGCAGCGGTGGCAGCGCGAGTGGGAGGAGCGCGGCACGTTCCACGCACCCAACCCGGTCGGCCCGCTCAAGGGTGACGTGCCCGCGGACAAGCTGTTCGTGCAGGACATGTTCCCGTACCCGTCCGGCGCCGGCCTGCACGTCGGCCACCCGCTGGGGTTCATCGGCACCGACGTGTTCGCGCGCTACCACCGGATGACCGGCCGCAACGTGCTGCACACGATGGGCTTCGACGCGTTCGGCCTGCCCGCCGAGCAGTACGCCGTGCAGACCGGCCGGCACCCGCGCGAGACCACCGAGGACAACATCCAGACCTACCTGCGCCAGATCCGCCGGGTGGGCCTGGGCCACGACGAGCGCCGCCGCATCTCCACGATCGACCCGGCGTACTACAAGTGGACCCAGTGGATCTTCCTGCAGATCTTCAACTCCTGGTACGACGACAAGGCCGGGAAGGCCCGGCCGATCGCCGAGCTGGAGACCGAGTTCGCGCAGGGCAAGCGGTCCACCCCGGACGGTCGCGGGTGGTGCGAGCTGACCCGCGCCGAGCAGCAGAAGGTGCTGGGCGGCTACCGCCTGGCCTACCTGTCCGAGGCGCCGGTCAACTGGTGCCCCGGCCTGGGCACCGTGCTGGCCAACGAGGAGGTCACCGCCGACGGCCGCAGCGAGCGCGGCAACTTCCCGGTGTTCCGCCGGTCGCTGCGCCAGTGGATGATGCGGATCACCGCCTACTCCGACCGCCTGATCGACGACCTGGACCGGCTGGACTGGCCGGAGAAGGTCAAGTCGATGCAGCGCAACTGGATCGGCCGCTCGCACGGCGCCCGGGTGAAGTTCGCGTGTGCGGCCCCGGGTGCGGGTGCCCAGCAGGACACCGTCGACATCGAGGTCTTCACCACCCGCCCGGACACGCTGTTCGGCGCGACCTACATGGTGCTGGCGCCCGAGCACCCGCTGGTGGACGCCATCGCGACGCCCGACCACGTCGAGGCGATCGAGGCCTACCGGCGCGAGGTGGCGCGCAAGTCCGAGCTGGACCGCCAGGAGAACAAGGAGAAGACCGGCGTCTTCACCGGGGCGCACGCCGTGAACCCGGTGAACGGCAAGGAGATCCCGGTCTACATCGCCGACTACGTGCTGATGGGCTACGGCACCGGCGCGATCATGGCGGTGCCCGGCCAGGACCAGCGCGACTGGGACTTCGCCAAGGCGTTCGACCTGCCGATCATCCGGACCGTGCAGCCGCCCGCCGACTTCGACGGCGAGGCGTTCACCGGCGCGGGCCCCGCGATCAACTCCGGTTTCCTGGACGGCCTGGACGTCGCCGAGGCCAAGAAGACGATCATCGCCTGGCTGGAGGAGCAGGGCCGCGGCGAGGGCACCGTGCAGTACAAGCTGCGCGACTGGCTGTTCTCCCGCCAGCGGTACTGGGGCGAGCCGTTCCCGATCGTCTACGACGAGGACGGCGTGCCGGTCGCGGTGCCGGAGTCGATGCTGCCGATCGAGCTGCCCGATGTGGACGACTACTCGCCGCGGACGTTCGACCCGGACGACGCGAACTCCGAGCCGTCGCCGCCGCTGTCGCGCGCGGAGGACTGGGTCGAGGTCGAGCTGGACCTGGGCGACGGGCGCAAGAAGTACCGGCGCGAGACCAACACCATGCCGAACTGGGCCGGTTCCTGCTGGTACCAGCTGCGGTACGTGGACCCGACCGAGGACAGCCGGTTCGTCAACGCCGAGAACGAGCGGTACTGGCTGGGCCCGCGCACGCAGGACCACGGCGCGAACGACCCGGGCGGCGTGGACCTGTACATCGGCGGTGTCGAGCACGCGGTGCTGCACCTGCTGTACGCGCGGTTCTGGCAGAAGGTGCTGTTCGACCTGGGCCACGTGTCCGGCGACGAGCCGTACCGGCGGCTGTTCAACCAGGGCTACATCGAGGCGTACGCCTACACCGACGCGCGGGGCGTGTACGTGCCCGCCGAGCAGGTGGAGGAGCGCGACGGCAAGTACTTCTTCGAGGGCGAAGAGGTCAAGCGCGAGTACGGCAAGATGGGCAAGAGCCTGAAGAACGTCGTCACGCCGGACGACATGTGCGACCGGTACGGCGCGGACACGTTCCGCTTGTACGAGATGTCGATGGGCCCGATGGACGTGTCCCGCCCGTGGGCGACCAAGGACGTCGTCGGCGCGCAGCGGTTCCTGCAGCGCCTGTGGCGCAACCTGGTCGACGAGGAGACCGGCGCGCTGCGGGTCACCGACGAGGAGCCGACCGAGGAAGCGCTGCGGCTGCTGCACAAGACGGTCGCCGGCGTGCGCGAGGACTACGCGAACCTGCGCTACAACACGGCGGGCGCGAAGCTGATCGAGCTGAACAACCACATCACCAAGCACCACCCGGGCGGCGCGCCCCGCGCCATCGCCGAACCGCTGGTGCTGCTGCTGGCCCCGCTGTGCCCGCACGTGGCGGAGGAGCTGTGGGAGCGGCTGGGCCACGGCGAGTCGCTGGCGCACGGGCCGTTCCCGGTGGCCGACGAGAAGTACCTGGTCGTGGACACGGTCGAGTACCCGATCCAGGTCAACGGCAAGGTCAAGGCCCGCGTGGTCGTGCCCGCGTCGGCCGGCCGGGACGAGGTCAAGGCCGCCGCCTTGGCCGACCCGAAGGTCGCCGAACTGGTCGGCGGCGGCGAACCCCGCAAGGTGATCGTCGTGCCGGGCCGCCTGGTCAACGTGGTGCTGTAGCGACGAAGGGCCGCCCTCCGGTGCGGAGGGCGGCCCTTCGCGTCACTCGATGACCAGCGCCACACCCGCCACGACCGCGCCGGCGATCATGCCAATCCCCCCGAGGACGCCGAACACCGTCCACCCGGTGAACGGCAGCGTCGGCCCCCAGCCGAAGGCGCCACCGACGAGCGCCACCCCGAACGCGCCCAGCGCCACGCCCCACCCGATCCAGCCCGCGGCGAGCGTCCGGCGGCGGCCGTCGAACGGCCGCACGGCCACCGCCACCGGGCCGAGCCCGAGCAACGCCGTCCGCGGTCCCCGTTCGGTGGTCCACACCTCCGTGGCCCCGGTGAACCGGTCCCGGCTCGCCGGCCGCGCGCCCCGCACGGGCCTGGTCAGGAACAACCGCTCGGTGTCGCCCTCGTCGTACTCGACGTCGAGCGTGACCACGCCGTACGGGTGGTCGCCGCCCGCCGTGCCCAGCACGCCCCACCCGTGCCGCCACCGCGGTCGCCCGACCAGCCGCCGCGCCCACCGCACGGCCCACGGCACGCCCTTGCCGAGCGGGAAGATCGCCAGGACGAGCGCCACGACGAGCGGCTGTTCGCGGTCCCACGGGATGTTGGGCTCGGACGTGGTGCGCAACCGGGCGGGGTCGTCCGGGTCGTGGTGGACGACGACCTGGTCGCCCACGCGGTAGGTCAGGTCCGAGGTGATCTCGACCAGCGCGGACCACGGCCGGTCGTCGGTCAGGTAGGTGACCTCGAACTTGGCGTGGTCGGCCCACACGACCCGGCCCTGCGTGCGCGCGCCGTCGGTCAGCAGGTCCTCCTGGGCCGCCGAGGCGGCCACGACCCTGGCCATCGCGAAGGCGACCAGCCCGACACCGACCAGCACCAGCACGACCGCCCGCAGCAGCAGCCGGCGGGCCACCGCGGGGAACACCGCCGGATCGACGCCCATCTCCACGGCGTCCGCCATGTCGTCGCGCACCAACGCGCTGAACCGCACCCGCTTGAAGTCCCCCACCGCCGCGTCCACAGCGCGAGTGTGCGGTCCCGGGTCAGTCCGTGAAGCCCATTTCGGCCAGGATCTGGGCCAGCATCGAGTCGAACATCGGTTCCGGGTTGCCGATGGCGAACGGGAACCGGCCGAAGACCTCCAGGGCCACGTGCCCGTACAAGCGGACCCACGACTGCGTGATGTGGTAGACCGCGCTCAGCGGCAGCACCTCCGGGTCCACCGGTTCGCCCTGGGCCGCGACGGTGTCGAGCAGGACCTCCCGGAACGACTCCAGGTCGGCGTGCAGGCTCTCCGGCACGTCGGTGTGCGGTGGCGTCGGGGCCGGGTGGCTCGCGATGAGCCGGCCCGCCACCTGCAGGAAGATCCGGCCGAACTGGTCGCCGACCTGGGCGCGCTGGTCCGGGCGGCAGATGCCGAGGGTGGCCTCGGTGCTCGCGAACACCAGCGCGAACTCCTGCGGGTGGGCCAGCGCCCAGCGGCGGAAGCCGCGGCACACGGCGTAGACCTGCGCGGTGATGTCGTCGGCCGGGATGACCGCCAGGTCGGTGTCCAGCTCGACCGCGAGGTCGGTGCAGATGTCGTCGACGAGCCGGCGGAGCAGGTCTTCGCGGGAGTCGTAGTACCGGTAGAGCGCTGGTGCGGTGATGCCCAGTTCCCGGGCGATGGCACGAAGGGTGACAGCATCACGACCATGCGACACCAACAGGGCACGTGCTTGCCTTCGAATGTCGCGCTCCGTCTCGGCTCGGAGCCGTTCGCGGCGCGTGGCCTCGGTCATATGTCACCCCATCGGGTTGTAAACGGTGTTCACCGGGCGTACGGTCGGGCGGGGATCTCAGTGAACGGTGTTTACGAAGTTCACGCCATTCACGCCACCGTAACGCATCAGCCTGGGAGGACGCTTTGTTCGCGAAGTGGGGATCGCTGGCGTACCGCCGCCGATGGGTGGTGCTCATCGCGACGGTGGTGCTGGCCGTCGCGGGCGGCGTGTGGGGCCTGGGGGTGTTCGACAAGCTGAGCCAGGGCGGTTACGACGCCCCGGACAGCGAGTCCGCCCGTGCCAACAAGGTCGCCGAGCAGGCGTTCGGCCGCACCGGCGGTGACGTCGTCGTCGTGTACGACACGGTGGACCCGGCGCAGCTGCAGAAGATCGACGCCCAGCTGTCCGGCCTGCCCTCCGACGCCGTCCTGACCGTGCAGGACCCGTTCCCGTCCCCCGAGGCGGGCAAGTCGCTGGTGGCGATCACGCTGCGCGGCAGCGACTCCAACACGCACGTCAAGCAGTACGAGCAGATCAAGGACCAACTGCACGTCGACGGGATCAGCGAGGTCGTGGGCGGGTTCATCCCGACCCAGAAGGCCATCAACGACATGTCGTCGTCGGACCTGGCCACGGCCGAGGCCGTGTCGCTGCCGATCGTGCTGCTCCTGCTCATCGTCATCTTCGGCGGCCTGGTCGCGGCGTCCCTGCCGGTGCTGGTCGGCGGTCTGGCGATCATGGGGTCGCTGGGCGTGCTGCACGCCATCTCGCTGGGCGCGGAGGTCAACTCGTTCGCGGTCAACGTCGCCAGCCTGCTCGGCCTGGGCATGGCGATCGACTACGGCCTGTTCATCGTCGGCCGGTTCCGCGAGGAGATGGCCGCCGGCCGCACGCCCGAGCAGGCGGTGCGGCGGACCGTCATGTCCGCCGGCCGCACGGTCGTGTTCTCGGCGACGCTGCTGGTCATCGCGCTGTCCGGGCTGCTGCTGTTCCCGCACGGCTTCCTCAAGTCGCTCAGCTACGGCGGCATGTCCGCGGTCGCGATCGCGATGGTCGTGTCGCTGACCCTGCTGCCCGCGCTGCTGGGCGTCCTCGGCCACCGCGTGGACAAGCTCGCCATGCCGTGGCGCAAGAAGGGCGAGCCGTCCGAGCGCGGCTGGCGCAAGCTCGCCGGCGTGGTCATGAAGCGGCCCGTGCTGTTCGCGCTGCCGATCATCGCGGTGCTCGTCGCGCTGGGCGCGCCGTTCCTCGGCGTGCAGTTCGGCCAGGTCACCGAGAAGGTCCTGCCCGAGGGCAACGCCGTGCGCGTCGCGGCCGAGTCGATCAACAACGACTTCCCCGGCCTGGCGTCGGGCAACATCAAGATCGTGATCACCGGCGACCCGGCGCCGGCGGACGTGCGGGCGTTCGCGACGCGGGTCGGCGCGGTGCCCGGGATCGGCGAGGCCGCCATCGCCGCCGAGCCGAAGAACGGCGTGTGGCTGGTCAACGCCGGCCTCGACGTGGACCAGCTGTCCGACGAGGCCAAGCAGGCGATGAAGGACGTCCGGGCGCTGGACGGGCCGGGCGACGAGGTGCTCGTCGGCGGCAACACGGCCGTGGTGTCGGACAGCCTCGACGCCGTGCGCGCCGAGCTGCCGTGGATGGTGCTGATGCTGGTCGGCGCCACGTTCCTGCTGATGTTCCTGGCGTTCGGGTCGATCCTGCTGCCGATCAAGGCGGTCGTGGTCAGCGCGCTGTCGCTGTCGGCGACGTTCGGCGTGCTGGTGTGGGTCTTCCAGGAGGGCCACGGCGCCGACCTGCTGGGCGTGACGCCGGGTCCGCTGGAGTCGGGCATCGTCGTGCTGATGGCGGCCATGGTGTTCGGGTTGTCCACGGACTACGAGGTGTTCCTGATGTCCCGCATGGTCGAGGCGCGCGGACGCGGCGCGTCGACCGAGGAGGCGGTGGCCACCGGCCTGGCCAAGACCGGGCGGGTGATCACGGCGGCGGCGTTGCTGCTGATCGTGGTGACCGGCGCGTTCGCGTTCTCGCAGATCGCGATGATGCGGTTCGTCGGGGTCGGCATGATCCTGGCGCTGGCGCTGGACGCGACCGTGGTGCGGATGATCCTCGTGCCGGCGGTGCTCAAGCTGCTGGGCAACGCGGCCTGGTGGGCGCCCGGTCCGTTGAAGCGGATCCAGGAGCGCATGGCCATCCACGAGGAAGCCCCGCCGGTGGAGGACGAACGGGTGCCCGCGCGCGTCTAGCGGTTCCCGGCGAAGACCACGGCCACCGCGTCGAAGCCGCGCCCGTTGTCGTGCAACGGGGTGCTGTCCAGGGCGCTGTGGTGGAACGTCGTCAGGACCGCGTTGTCGGTGCTGTCCAGGACCGTCGTCGTCTTCCCGCAGGCCAGGAAGACGCGGCGGTCGCCGGGCGGGATGGCCAAGCTGCGGGCGTCCCGCCGCACGTGGGCGACCTCGTAGGTCGTGGTGTCCAGGACGGCGATCTCGCCGTCCAGGGCCACGTACACGCGCTCGCCGTCGGGCGTGACGGCGACGCTGCCCGCGCCGCGGCCGACCTTCTGGCTCCAGCGGACGCGGTTGGTCAGCGGGTCGATCAGCGTCACCGAGCCGCTGCGGTCGGAGACCTCCAGGGAGCTGACGTAGACCGCGCCGCCGTCCGGGCTGATCGCGACGTTCTGCGGCAGCCCGCCGACGGGGATCGTGGCGACCGGCGACGACGACTTCGTGTCCACCACGGTGACCGTGCCGTCTTGCGAGTTGGCCACGAACACCAGGTCGCCGTCGGGCGCGACCGCGATCCCCTGCGGCTGCCGGCCGACGCGGACGGCGGCGACCAGGTGGAAGTCGCGGGTGTCCACCACGGCCACGACGCCGCTGCCGGTGACGTACAGGCGCTCGCCGTTGGGGTGCAGGGCCGCTCGGGCCAGTTGCGCGCCGGTGTGGATGCGGCCGATGACCTTGCCGACCAGCGGGTCCACGGCGGTGATCACGCCCGCGTAGCCGTTGACGACGTAGACGCGGGTGCCGTCCGGGGCGACCGCCGCGCCGGTGGCCCACGCGCCGGTGTCCACCTCGGCGCGGACCGTGCTGTCGCCGGGGTCGAGGACCTGGACCTGGCCGTGCCGCGAGAGGACGTACGCGAGCGGGGCGGGCGCGCCGGCGGCGGTGACCACGGCGGGCTGGGGGCGTTCACCGAACGCCGGGACCACGGCGGTGGCGACGAGCAGCGCCGCGCAGAGGAGGGCGGCTCGTCGTCGGACCATGCGCGAATGGGAGCACTTGCCGCCCACGCCGTTCCAGTCGAGTCCTACCGACGAGTGATTTCTTTGCCGGAGCGAGTGAACTGCCGCCCGCGACGGCGGGGCGGGCGGCAGCACGCGGCGTTGGTGTGCCCGGCGCCGGTCGCTCGGGGGGCGAAACGACCGACGCCGGACCCCTGCCGGTGCGCTGCACCGGTGGTCGTTCCCCGACGACGTAGAACTACACCAGGTTGACGCACCGCGCTCGGTTTTGGATCCCGACTGGACCTAATTAGCGGAAATTCGTCGCGTTGCCACCAGCTTGGCGTAGCGCGTGCCCGCCGTCAGGAGCACCAGCCCTGCGCCGATGAACGCAAGGACGCGGGCGATGCCGTCCAGCGCGGCCAGGTCGAACAGCAGCAGCTTGGCCACCGCCGAGCCGACCAGGACCAGTCCGGCGACCCGCAGCGACCGCACGTCGATGCCCCGCACCAGCAGCACCAGGGCGGCGACGGTCCACGAGACCGTGACGACGGAGTGGCCGAACAGGAACCCGGCTTCGTCCTGCGACACCAGCAGCGCGGAGCACAGCACCACCCCGGCCGTCGCGTACAGCACGACCAGCCCGACCGTGATCCACGGCAGCGGGTGCCGGCCCAGGACGCCCAGCCGCACCGCCGCCCACGGCAGCGCGATCGCGGTCAACGCCAGGACGAGCGCCGCGAGCAGCCCGGTCACGAGGTCGCCGCGGCTGATCGGGCGCCACGGTTCGTCGAGGAGCCATTCCAGCGGGACCGCGTCGGCCAGGGTCATGACCAGGCCGATGCCGGCGAAGGCGGTCGAGCCGAGCAGCGATCCGCGCGACCGGAGCCGTTCGGCGAGCACGGCCAGCACCAGCGCCTCGCCGAGCACCACGCCGGCGCGGGCGCTGCCGTCCAGCGCGAGGGCGGTCGACACGAACAGCGCCAGCACCCCGACCGCGCCGACGCCGGCGGTGAACGTCGAGGGCAGGGCCCGCCGGCCGACCGCCCACAGCCCGAGCAGGACGACCGCGACGGCCCCCGCGAGCCCCGCGCCCCAGGTCTTGTCCAGCACGACGGTCGTGAGCAGGGCGGGCAGCGGCGAGCCGACGGCCAGGCCCAGCGCGGGCACGTCGTCCGGCCGGACCCGGACCGTGACGACGGCGGCGGCCACGCCGACCAGCGCGGCGAGCAGGGCCAGTCCGGCGAGCGTGCGGGGGTCGCGGGTGTGGCCGATGACCAGCAGCGTGGCCAGCAGCGGCGGGACGCCCGCGGTGACGGCCAGCGACGGCCAGTCCTTGCGCAGGTGCACGGGACTGGCGGCGATCTTCAGGACCAGCAGGAACCCGACCAGCAACGGCGTGAACCCGTCGGTGAGGACCGGCGCGCACACCGCGCACGCGCCCACGACGCCGGACGCGAAGAGGGCGGAGTTCCACCGCATCGCGAGCAGCAGGCCGGCGGCGGCGATCAGGAGCCCGGCGGCGAGGCCGGCGCCCTCGGGCAGGTAGCCGTAGATCGAGGTGGCGGCGACGACGTCCAGGTAGAGGACGGCGAACCCGGTGGCGGCGACGGCGAACGCGCCCGAGCGCGAGTGCTCGCCGCGGTGCATGCGCAGGGCGATGGCGACGAGCGCGGAGCCCAGCAGCGCGCCGCCGATCACGCGCGGGACGGGGCCGAGGTAGCCGCGCTGGACGGCGAGGACGAGGAGGAGGACGACCCCGAGGAGGGTGACCGCGCCACCGACCCAGGCCAGCAGCTTGCTGCCCGCGCCGGGTTGGCTGAGCCGGTCGAACAGCGAGGGTCGGGGCGGCACGGGCGGCAGCGGGTGGCCGCCCCACGACGGAGGCGGTGGGGGCGCGGCCGGCAGCGGGAACCGCGGCATCGGCGGC